>NZ_JACJPW010000142.1 GCF_014696265.1 Aerosakkonema funiforme FACHB-1375
CTAACCCCTATCCCCTAACCCCTCTCTTCCAACTCTCTCGCTTCTGCCACAATGGGATTGATATCAAACCACGATTCGCCATCATCGTGATATTCAAAGACAAATCGACTGCGGATCAACTTTTGGTATCCATCATCATCGGTAACTCTTTTGCGTTGTCTCACCTGTCGCAATAATTCCCATTCTGCATCGGAAATTGGCATAGTCATATTATTGCGACGAGAACGAATCACTGCTTCTAGATTTGTACGCGAGAGGGGAAATTGCCTTTCCTTCTTGATCCACTCGTTCAGCAATCGCAACAAGTCTCGCACATGACCGCCACTAACGCGACACAAACGGTCTAAAGTTTCGCGACTGTCAAAAACTTCGGTAATGGCGTCGAGGCGTTCTGACTCGGTTTTGTCTGGAAATGCCCTCGCCATCACCATTTGTCGCAGCAATGCCATTCCTTCTTCGCATTCGCTACCATCTCTTAATTGTACCGGCACCATCGGCAAAACTTTCGGTTCGTCAAATCGCTGGGTCAGATTCCCGTAGTCGTTGGAGAATTTGAGGGCTAGCGGCATAGTATAAAGTACGTGACAGTGCAGCTTACTTAAATACTCACCCTGATCCACAAATATATATTCTTGTTGCGGACGACCCCACGACTTCTGGCGACTGTCGAGGCGATCGAGATTATCGACAATTGCCACTAATCCTTTTTTACCTTGCTGTTTCAGTTTTGCGATCGCAGGTTCTAACAATTCTCGATTAATTGCTTCCAACAAGGGAACTTTCTGTGGGCCCAAATACTGATTCAGTTTTTCCCGCAGGGTGGGGTCGCTTTTTACTTTACTGGTAATTTCGCCAATACCAAAGGCGAGAGTGAACTTTTCCCCTTCCGAACTCACCCCCACATCGTTACCCGCCAGTTTAAATTTCAGTCCCGTCACATCGGAGGTTAACACCCGCGCCGCACCTTGCAGCAACTCCTTGAATTTTTTAGGTTCCGCCAGTTCCAGCTGTTCCAGACTTTGGCTGATGCGACGTGCGATCGCTAACATGATATCGCTGATATCGACATCCGTCATTTCCAAGTCGTCACTGGATTCAAAATATACTACGTGGTAACCTTCATCCTCCAATTCTGCTTTCAACCGCAATAATTCTGTAGACTTGCCACAACCAATATGCCCGGTAAATAAAATACAAGTACGATCGTCAGTTGCAAAATACGTGATGTTATACTTCAGTTCATCAATAATTTTGCCCCCTCGAACTGAGGCAAAATCTATGTAACACTTTTCGTCTTCGGGATTTTTGATATTTAAAGTTCTCGCCGGGTTGGTCGCCTGAAAAAATGTCCGTAAATCTAAACCCATACTCCTCCTTTGGTTAGCTTTAATACTAATTACTTCAGTATATTGCACTCGTTCAGCAACTGGGTTTCTTACATCTGTCCTTAGCTAGAAGCTTACATGGGTGAGAAGTTCTAGCCTATTTCTTTAGCCTTATCGATCGAGATGCAAGATATAAAATTATGTTTTTCCCGAACTCCGACCCGGAACATAGACTTTTGAGGGGATCTCAGTTTGAGTGGACTGGTGCTGTTAGGCAAAAATCACTCTGGCGGAGGATGGGGAATAAATCTAAAGCAATTGGATACCGAGCTAGGTGTTGTGATATTACAGTACTAATGCTGAGTTTAAATTGGCAGTTGAGGTAGTTCGATTTACAAGAGTGAGACATCTTTTTTCGCGGGAGGACAAGGAATTTATGGTGGTGCAACTCGAAAAATTAACGGCTTCTGACAAAAATATAGAAAGCGAAAAAGTTTTAACTGCTCAGGTTTATAGCAAGTTGTTAAAACCGGAATTTCTCTCCCGTTGGAAACGAAAAGCGAGTGACTGGCGCTTCCAGCAAAAAATCGGTCAGGGGTATTTTTTAGCGATTGCAATTGCCTTTTTTGGCTCATTTAGCGGACTGGTAATGGCAGACTATTACCAGGGAAAAGAAATAAAGCAACTAGCTGACGATCGGGCGCAATCGCAACTTTTGAGTGAATTCAAAGAGGCGACAATAAAGACGGAATTGCAGACTTCGCGATTAGCTAGTGTATTGGAGTCGGATTTAGGACGATTGCAAACAGAAAAAACCCGCTTTCGCGAAGCTATGGCCCAAAGCAAGAAATTGCGGGATAAAATTGCACGCTATGTTGAAAGCAATCCCTCTCGGTCAGCCGCAGATCCCGCGACGATGAAGGCTTTATTGCAGGCTTACGGAACAAAGTTAGAATCCTACAGACAAACTACCGAGTCAATTTTGCAGCAGCTCGATCGCTTGCCATTATCGCCAGAGGCGGTAAAATCGCTACACAAGCAGCTAGAGAAGATGGTGGTAGGGCCAGAAGCGATCGGCTGGGAACGCCTGCGCGGGGAATTGACAAACATCCTTCAAATCGCTCGCGATCGCGAACGACAAGGGGAAATGGCCATAGAAGATGCACAACGACTGCAAAAACAGATTATTATCCTGAGTATGCTGCTATCGGTAGCGATCGCCTCAATTGTGGCATACCGTAGCAGTCGTGCGATCGCCAAACCGGTCGTCAGTGTAACAGAAGTAGCCGAGCAAGTGGCGAGAGAGTCTAATTTCGACTTGCGAGTTCCCGTAACTACAAAAGATGAAATCGGCTCATTAGCAATTTCTTTCAATCATTTGATCGAACGGGTAGCCGATCGCACCAAAGAACTGGAAATAGCTAAAGAATTAGCTGAAGCTTCTAACAAAGCTAAAAGCCAGTTTATCGCCAATATGAGTCACGAGTTGCGGACACCGTTAAATGCGATCGTAGGCTTGAGCCAACTGCTCAAAGAAGACGCCCAAGAACTCAATTTAGACGAGGCAGAATTTGTCAGCGATCTCCAATCAATCAACTCAGCCGGCAAACATTTGCTGGCATTGATTAACGACATTCTCGACTTGTCGAAAATTGAAGCGGGAAAAATGACTCTCTACCCGGAGACATTTGCGCTCAAGAATATCGTTAATAACGTTGTCACTACAGTTAAGCCCTTGGTGGAAAAAAATGTCAATGTCTTAGAGATTATTTGCGACGAAGACCTGGGCATCATGTACGCCGACCAAACTAAAGTGCAGCAGATCTTGTTCAATCTGCTCAGCAACGCTGCCAAATTTACGGTACACGGTAAAGTAAAGCTGACAGTTACCCGCGAATCGCATAATTATAAAGATCCCAAATCTTCTGAGTGGATTTGCTTTCGGGTGCAAGACACAGGCATTGGCATATCTTACGAACAACAGCAACGTTTATTTCAACCCTTCACCCAAGCAGACGCCTCGACTACGAAAAAGTATGGCGGTACTGGATTGGGATTGGCAATTTGCCGCCACTTCTGTCAAATGATGGGTGGTGAAATTTTTGTAGAAAGTAAGGTCGGACAAGGTTCTACTTTCACTGTTTGCTTACCTGTGGGTATTGTTGATGAAAGTTTGCCAGCTTCCTGCACCGCCAACTTAGCCAATTAGTAGCTAATTTGCAGAGTTACAAAAGCTTGTACCTGTCGCTCTCCTCCTATGACTGGGGTGACGGCAATATTAGCTGAACGTGCTGCAAAATCGGCATTGACTGGTGGCGGTAAAAATCTGTCTGAGTCGATTTGAATGTTGATAATATCCCGGCGAGTGAAATTCAAAGCACCCAAAGCTGCTTCTGCTTGCTTTTGACCATCCTGAATGGCGTTGCGGATAGCTTGTTGTCGAGCAGTTGCAATGGTATCATCGGCGGCGACAAAATTAATCTCGTTAATTCGAGTCGCTCCCGCTTGGACTGCTTCATCGAGTAGTCTACCGGATAATTCGGTATTAATGCGAAAGCTGACAATATTGCTGCCTATATATCCGGTGAAGCGTTGCACTCCGTCGCGATCGGAGCTATAGGTGGGATTGAGGGTAATGCTGGTGGTTTGTAATTTTTCGACATTGCGCGATCGCAATAGCGTTACAATGGCAGACGATCGTCTCGCCAACTCCTGTTGTACTTCACCTGCGGTTTTCCCCTGCACCTCAACACCCAGGCTCACCTGAGTTATTGTTGTAGGGATAGTTACCGTTCCCTGACCCGTTACGGTGAGAATTCTGGGTTTTGGTTGCTCTTGCGCCAAAACTGGGTCGATAACCATACCCAAAGCTAAAGATAAAGCTATAAAATAGCTCCACATATTAAACTGAGAACGAAACCGCAACATTTGAGGCATAATTTTGTACAGAGTAAACCCAATCTAAAATGCCTAAATTAATTAATACCATCACTTTCCACTAGAGCTTAACTCTTTCTGAGTTGCTAAGCTTTTCTTCAAATCAGAACATTTTTATTTGTTTCCCCCTCTGCCCCTAACCCCTAGCCCCGACGCCCTAGCCCCTGCACATGACCACAACAACCACCGACTTTCTCAGCCATCTCAACCCCTCTCAACGTCGCACCGTCGAACATTTTTGCGGCCCATTGCTTGTTGTGGCTGGGGCTGGTTCCGGCAAAACGCGAGCGCTGACATATCGAGTTGCCAATCTCATCCTAAAACACAAAGTCGATCCGGAAAATATCTTGGCTGTCACTTTTACCAATAAGGCGGCGCGGGAGATGAAAGAACGGATTGAAAAGTTATTCGCCGTACAGATAGCTGAAAGAGAGACTGGTAAATCGTTTGAGTCGCTTTCGGGAGAAGAACAGACGAGATGGCGATCGCAAGTTTACAAAACTTACATCAAACCCTTGTGGGTTGGCACTTTCCACAGTCTTTGCGCTCGCATTCTCAGATACGATATCGAAAAATACCAAGACGAAAAAGGACGCAAGTGGAATCGCAACTTTTCTATCTTTGACGAATCCGATGTCAAAATCTTGATTAAAGAAATTGTCGTCAAACAACTCAACTTGGACGATAAGAAATTCGATCCGAACTCGGTTCGCTACGCCATCAGCAACGCCAAAAACCAAGGCTTATCACCCCAAGAATACGAGCGAGATCAGGCGAACTTTCGCGGTAGAGTGATAGCCCAAGTTTACAGCATCTACCAAGATAAACTCGCCGAAAATAACGCCCTCGATTTTGATGACCTCATCTCGGTTCCCGTCCATCTGTTTGAACAAAACGAGACAGTCTTGGGTTACTGGCATCGCAGATTTCAACATATTCTAGTCGATGAATATCAGGACACCAATCGCACCCAATACGACTTGATTCGTCTCTTGGTAACTAACGGCGAAAACCCCAAAAAATTCAATAATTGGCAAAATCGTTCTGTGTTCGTCGTTGGCGATGTTGACCAAGCGATTTACTCGTTCCGCATGGCAGACTTCCGGATTTTGTTGGAATTTCAAGAAGACTTTGGCGATGGTTTGGCAGATGAAGACACGCGCACGATGGTGAAGCTGGAAGAAAATTATCGTTCGAGGGAAAACATCCTGCAAGCGGCGAATCAGCTAATTGAAAATAACACCCAACGCATCGATAAAATTTTGCGTCCTACACGCGGACATGGAGAACCGATTTACCTTCATCGCGCTGAGGACGAACTCGACGAAGCTGAGTTTGCCGTGCAGCAAATTCGCCAACTAGAACGCCAGCACGATGAATTAAACTTGGGTAGTTTCGCGATTCTTTATCGCACAAATGCCCAATCTCGACCGTTTGAAGATGCCTTGCTGCGCTGGGGTATTCCCTACACAATGGTTGGCGGTTTGAGGTTTTACGATCGCAAAGAAATCAAAGACGCAATGGCATATTTGCGGTTAATTGTCAACCCAGCCGATACAGTTAGTTTGGTGCGCGTAATTAACACACCCCGACGCGGTATTGGTAAAACCACAATAGACGCACTACTCAATGCCGCACAGGAATTAGGTGTGCCTTTGTGGGAAATTATCAGCGACGAAACATCGGTAAGTACATTAGCCGGACGTGCAGCCAAACAAATTAACAGCTTTGTGCAGCTAATTCAGAAATGGCAGCAGCAAATGGAAGTACAGACGGCATCGCAAATCGTGCAGGGAATTATGGAAGATTCCGGTTATATTGACGATTTGAAAAAGCAAGGCACCGATGAAGCGCAGGACAGATTGCAAAACGTCTTTGAATTGTTTAACGCCGTGCTGCAATTTGAAGAAGAAAATCAGGACGCCAATCTGGAAAGTTTCTTAGCAAATGCTTCGTTAGCATCAGATTTAGATAATGTGAAAGAAGGACAAAAAGCAGTTTCTTTGATGACGCTGCACTCTGCCAAAGGGTTAGAATTTCCAGTCGTATTTTTGGTAGGATTGGAACAGGGATTGTTGCCGCACTTCCGCAGTTTGGACGATCCGGCAACACTGGAAGAAGAGCGACGTTTGTGTTATGTTGGCATCACTCGCGCCCAAGAGAGATTATATCTGAGTCACGCACAAGAACGGCGCTTATGGGGCGATCGCGCACCCGCGATCAAATCGCAATTTTTGGAAGAATTGCCGGTTGAGTTATTAAGTGGTAAAGTCGGAGCGACGATTCGCAGCGGCAGTACGGTTGCAGCTACCAGATTGCAGCGACAGAAGATTGCGGAAGAAAGCGATCGCACCTCTGCAACTCAGGTGCAAGATTGGAAAGTAGGCGATCGCATCGTTCACAAATCCTTCGGTATCGGTCAAATCACCCATATTTTAGGTTCCGGAGAAAAAATGACTGTCGCCGTTAATTTTCCTGGCGTCGGGCGAAAAATAGTCGATCCGAGAATAGCCAAACTGCAAAAAGTATAGCAAAAGTCACGCGATTTTGGATTTTGGATTTTGGATTGACCCCGACCACTCTGGGTAGGGGCTTGAAGATTTACGATTTACGATTTTAGATTTATTCCACGCCACTTGCGGGTGGGGCATGAACCCAAAATTTCTTTTAATCCAAAATCCAAAATCCAAAATCTAAAATTTCTAGTCAAAAGTCAAAAGTCAAAACAAAAAGCGTTCTGGGGAAAACGCGATCGTGCAAAACAAACCTTCACAGCGGTTAAGTCGCCGCCAATTCCTGCTAAATTCAGCACTTACAGCTGGCGGTATCGTCGCCGGCAACACATTTTCCAAATCCGGATTAGCACAAGCGTCCGGTATCGTCACATCGGAAAAAATGCGTCCCCAAATCCCCCACGGTGTCGCCAGCGGCGATATCAGCGGTAACAGCGCCACGATTTGGAGTAAATGCGATCGACCCGCACGCATGATAGTCGAATATTCCACCAACGAATCTTTCCGCAACGCGCAAAGAATTGTCGGATCGGCTGCTTTGGAAAACACCGATTACACAGCGCGACTTTACCTTGACGATTTACCCACAAATCAACAAATATTCTATCGCGTTCTATTTGAAGATTTAGCTTATCCAAACACCTACAGCGCCCCCGTTCCCGGCACTTTTCGCACCCCACCAACAGGTAATCGCGATATCTTTTTCGCTTGGTCTGGTTGCAGTGTCGGTCAAGGTTGGGGTATAAATCCAGATTGGGGCGGTATCAAAATATATGAAACTATTAGAAAGCTGAATCCAGACTTTTTTATTCACTCCGGTGATAACGTCTACAGCGATAACCCCATCCTATCGGAAGTAAAACTAGATAACGGCAAAATCTGGAAAAACATCACCACACTAGAAAAGTCAAAAGTTTCGGAAACTTTAGCCGAGTTTCGCGGGAATTACATCTATAACTTATTGGACGAAAACGTGCGCCGCTTCAACGCACAAGTGCCGTTGTTGGTGCAGTGGGATGACCACGAAACGCGCAACAACTGGTATCCGGGACAGATGCTTAATGAGGACGATCGCTATCAACTGGTGAAAAGCTGCGATCTCTTATCTGCAAGGGCGAAACGAGCATTCTTTGAGTATCTGCCAATTCGCTACGATGCCAACGATCCAGAGCGAATTTACCGCGCTTTTAATTATGGATCGAACTTGGATATTTTTATGCTCGACGAACGCAGTTATCGCGGGCAAAATACAGCCAATCGTCAACAGGTAGCCAGTGCAGAAACAGCATTTTTAGGTAGTACGCAAGTACGTTGGCTAAAAAATAAATTACTTGCCTCCAAAGCCACTTGGAAAGTAATAGCTAGCGATATGCCAATTGGCATTATCGTTCGCGACGGTCAAACCGCTTTTGAAAACTTCGCCAATGGTGATGGCCCCCCATTGGGACGCGAATTAGAAATTGCCGACTTGTTGCGTTTTATCAAACAAAATAATATCAAAAATATAGTTTGGCTCACATCAGATTTGCATTATTGTGTAGCCAGCTATTACGACCCATCAAAAGCTCAGTTTGCTGACTTCAAACCTTTCTGGGAGTTTGCTGCTGGGCCACTGCACGGCGGCACTTATGGGCCACAACCAATTGACAACACCTTTGGCCCCCAAGTGAAATACGAAAGTGCCCCAGCCGGGATGAAACAAAATCTTCCTCCTTTAGAGGGATTGCTATTTTTTGGCACTGTAAAAATAGACAGCGGTACGCAAAGAATGACTGTTGCTTTTATCGACGTAGAAGGGAAAATAGTTTACCGCGTTGAGTTGCAGCCAGAGTCTGACTGATTTTTACGGTAGATTTCAATATTTTACTTTTTTTATCTTTTTTGAGATGGACTGAGTTAACGTCTCCGGAAAAGACGATCATGGAAACATAATCGAAATTTCTATTTAGCAAAAAACTGGGTGGAGCAAGGCAATGATTACTTCTAGCGTTCATTACTCGATAGACGTTATTAAAGACGAAGCTCGCGAACTTGTACACAAAGGACTTGTTAGCCGTCAGCAACCTATCTATGCGCTTTGTCAGTACATTAGACCGGGTGAATGGCAATGCGTTGAGTTCGAGTTAGAGGATAGAGGCTTTTTACTAAGGGATCGCATTTGCGATTTGGTGGGTTGCGAAAAATGGAACGATGATTAATATCGCTTCTGTTCGCTTTTGGGTTATCCGGTTTTCGTGGTAATCATAAGAACTTATTTAATCGTAGGGTGAGAGATTGTATGGGCGATGTGTTCAACACTTTCAACCAATAATTAAGTTCCCGTGCTGTAACCCACTATTTCACTACTTGTAACATAGACTCAGATCTTGCACCTGAGCTAAAAACCGGGTTTCTTGCAAATAGCTAAACCTGAAAGCCTAGATTTTTCGTAAAGCAACCCGGTTTTTCAGGTCTTGAATTACCCCTACAGTCATAGCGTTTGATATTGTGTCCGGTTGCATCGGTAGTATATGAGTGATGCTCTCATATTGTCTGTTGGAATTGAGGGTTAAATTTTTACCGCAGATGTAGGCAGATAAACGCAGATAAACGCAGATAAGAGAGAGGTTTTCATCATCAATTTGAAACTCCTCGCATCGCCAATAGTGCTGTACCGTAAGCAGCGGCTGTGTTTACTGGTGGTAAGATAGGTACTTGTAAGTAACGGTGGCGAATTTTTGTCCAAGTGGGATTTTTCGCACCGCCGCCAGCTGTGTAAACGCGAGTTAAAGGAGTTGCACCAAATTGTTGCAATAACTGATAACCGCGTGTTTCAATGCGGGCGATACTTGCCAATAAACCGTGCAGAAATTCGACTGGATTTTCGGGACGCGGTTCGAGTCTTGGCGGTAAGTTGGGGTCGTTGATGGGGAAGCGATCGCCTGCTTTCAATAAAGGATAATAATCAAGTAAACTCTCTTTTTTTGCATCTATCTCGCGGCTGAGATTTTCTAATTCAGTATCGGTAAAAAATTGCCGCAATACCGCGCCTCCAGTGTTAGAAGCACCGCCAACTAACCATAAATTTCCTAACCTATGACTGTAAATTCCATATTTTGCATCATCTACGCGAGTGCTACTCAATAGCTTGATTACCAAAGTAGAACCTAAAGATGTACTAGCTTCACCGGGAGATGTCGCACCGCTGGCGAGAAATGCCGCGATACTATCAGTTGTCCCCGCACAAACTACACAATTTCGTTTTAAACCCAAATTATTAGCTATTTCGGTTGTTACTTCACAAATAGGAGTTCCCGGCGCGATGACTGAGGGTAATTGAATCGATATTTCCAGATTTTCTAGCCATTTGGGATAACAAAGTTGCTCGACATCGTAACCGAGTTTCAAAGCATTGTGATAGTCTGTTATTCCCAATCTTCTATGTAAGAGAAATGCCAACCAATCTGCTTGATGGAGAAAATATTTCGCATTTGCAAACACAGGTTGCTGAGTCCACCACAAGAGTTTTGCCAGTGAGGAAGTCGCACTGATTACTGTATGATTTGGCGGTGCAATTTCTCTCACCTTATCCATCACTTCTATACCCCGCGCATCGTTATATAAAATCGGTTCATCGATTGGATTTCCAGCAGTATCGCACAGCAACACAGTGGAAGAAGTGCCGTTGATGGAAATAGCTTTGATTTGCGATCGCACTTGTGAGGGAATCTCTTGGATGAGAAAGAATAAAGCTTGCTGCCAAATTTTTGCTAAATTATCTTGTGGCGCAGAATTATCTTGTGGCGCAGGCGTCCCCGCCTGCGACTCATCAAAAGCATATTGCGTTTCAGATTGGATAATTCCTTCTCGGTTAATTGCGATCGCGCGTGCGCCAGATGTACCGAAATCGATGCCCAGGTAAAGTTCCATAAGTGCCTAATAAATTTCTTCAACTATGATACAATTTGACTGTTATACTAATTACCAATGCCTAGTGAAATTGCGCTTGCTGCAAATTTTTCGGAAATCCGTTACGCCCAATGTTGGGAAGATGCCGATATTCTGCTATCTGCACTCGATATCCAAGCAGATTCTGTTTGTTTGTCGATCGCATCTGGTGGAGACAACACACTGGCGATGCTGAGTCGCAGTCCAAAACGAGTCATTGCTGTAGATTTGAGTCCAGCACAAATTGCTTGTTTGGAATTGCGAGTCGCAGCTTATCGCGAATTAACTCATCCAGAATTATTGGTGTTGATGGGGTCAAGGAATGACTTAGAAGAACCAAAAGAAAAGATATCTTTTTCTCCAACTTTTAACCTGCAAATCTCCAAAATCAGAACTCATCTGTACCGCCGCTGTCGATCGCACCTATCGCCAAACGTGCGCGAGTTTTGGGACGATCGTCTGAGTGCGATCGCTTCTGGTATCGGCGCATCTGGAAAATTTGAGCGATATTTGGCGCTGTTTCGCCGCTACATTCTACCCTTAATTCACAATCGAGACGATCTGATCGGTTTCCTTCAACTAGATACCCCCGAAGAACGACATATTTTTTACGAAAATCGTTGGAATAATTGGCGATGGCAGCTTTTATTTCGAGTTTTCTTCTCCCAGTTTGTGTTGGGACGATTGGGAACCGACCCCAGTTTTTTGAAGTATGCTAACATTAGTTTAGCAGAGCATCTCTTGGCACGCATCCGCCATGCTTTGATAACCCTCAATCCGGCGGAAAATCCCTATTTACACTGGACGATCTTCGGGCAGCATTTGCACGTACTTCCCTACGCTTTGCGTCCAGAAAATTTCGATTCAATCCGGACTAACCTCGATCGTTTGGAGTGGCGATGTACTGCTATTGAAGATTTTTTAGGTAATTGGGATGAAGATGTTATCGATCGCTTTAATTTGAGTAATATTTTTGAGTTTATGTCTTTGGATAACTACCGCGATTTGCTGAGACAAATAATGCGAGTTGGACGGCGCAAGGGAAGATTGGTATATTGGAATCGGTTAGTAGAACGTCGTCGCCCCGAATCGATGGCTGACTGCTTGCGATCGTTATCCAGTTTGGCTGAAGAATTATATCAAAAAGATAAAGTTTTCTTCTATAGAGACTTGATAGTAGAAGAAATTATTTAATCGAATTGGATGACTGGTGATGGGTGCAACTCAAAACTCCGACTTCTTGAAGAGTTCGGGGTGTTCAATTCCAGTAAAAAAGACAAATGAACAAAGAACAATTACTAATTAGCAACGATCGATTACCTACACCCGCTGATGCCCATTGGGTTTTAATTAGAAATGATAACAATATAGTAGGACGTTGTTCTCTGTGGTGGGAAAATACTCCACCTTACTTTAATCATCGCTTAGGATTAATCGGTCATTATACAGTTGAAGATGCCGCAGCAGCAGCTCGAATTCTGCAACACGCCTGCGAACAATTAGCCGCGTTTGGTTGTACAATGGTAGTTGCTCCCGTTGATGGCAATACTTGGCAAAGCTATCGACTCTTAACAGAACGAGGCGAACAACCGACTTTCTTTTTAGAACCTCATAATCCCGATGATTGGCATTGTCATTTTTTAGACCGAGGTTTTACAGCGCTGGCTCACTATACATCGGCTTTGAATACTAATTTAACTTATATCGACTCGCGTTTAGAGAGAGTGGCTGCGCGTTTGGAGGATGCAGGCGTGCAAATTCGATCGCTGAATTTGCAGCGTATGGAAGAGGAACTGCACCGCATTTATACGGTAGCGATCGCCAGCTTTCAAGGTAACTTTCTTTACACACCCGTTAAGGAAGAAGAATTTATCGCCCAGTACCTTCCCCTATTACCTTATTTAAAATCTGAGTTGATACTGATAGCAGAACACGATGGCAATCCAGTTGGCTTTTTGTTTGCCATACCCGACTGGTTGCAAGCTCAACGGGGAGAAACTATTAACACAATTATTATCAAAACCGTTGCCATTTTACCCAAACGCATCTATGCTGGACTTGGTAATTTATTAGTTGCCAAATGTCAGGCGATCGCACATCAATTAGGTTATAGTCGAGCTATTCACGCCTTGATGCACGATGCCAACCCTTCCCGCAATTTGAGCCGCCGTTACGCTCAAACTATACGCGGTTATACCCTCTTTGCCAAACAGTTAATTTAGTCAGTTGTCAGTTGTCAGTTGTTAGTTTATGGTTAATAGCCAACAATGAACAATGAACGATCGCCAACTATCCAACAACAATTATCACTTACCGACAACGAACATTGCAGCTATTTTGCACGATCGCGCTGTCAGCAGCCCTCTAGTACCAGCAATAATCGATACATATAAAAGTAGCAGTCGCATCACGAGTTTTGCCGAACTGGAACTGGCAGCCAGTCGCGCTTGTACCCTGCTGCGCCGCAGCGGTTTGCAGCCTGGAGATGCCGTGCTGGTGTTTTATCCCATGTCAGCAGAACTTTACGGGATAATGCTTGCCTTGTTCCGCCTGGGACTGGTGGCCATGTTCCTAGACCCAGGTGCTGGTAGAAAACACATAGAAAGATGTTGTAATTTACACCCACCTCAAGCATTTATCGGCAGTCCCAAAGCACACCTGTTGCGCTTGGTATCACCCGCGTTGCGTCGCATTCCGATTAAATTTGCGATCGGCTTTCCTGTTCCCGGCGCAATTTCTTTGCACAGCGGACGGCATTTACCGTTAGATCCGGAGATTGTGCGTTGCAACGCCGATACACCAGCTTTGCTCACATTTACCAGCGGTAGTACCGGACAGCCAAAAGCAGCGTTACGCACACATGGTTTTCTGATCGCTCAGTATCGCGCTTTGGCACAAACTTTGCAACCAACTCCAGAAACAATCGAACTGACTGCTTTACCTATTTTTGTGCTGGCAAATTTAGCTTCGGGGATGACAACATTAATTCCCAGAGGCGATTTGCGATTTCCGAGTGCGATCGTACCATCTCCGATAATTGCACAAATTCAAACTCACAAACCGAATCGAATATTAGCATCTCCCGCATTTTTAGAACGCTTAGCTGAATATTGCCTCAAACATCGTATTACCCTGCCTAGTATTGAGAAAATTTATAGCGGCGGTGCTGCTGTCATGCCAGGATCGATCGCACAATGGCAGCACATTTCTCCCCAAGCCGAATTCATCGTCGTCTACGGTTCCACCGAAGCCGAACCGATTGCCCACATTTCCGATCGCGACATCAAACACGAAGACATTGTTGCGACACTCAACGGACGCGGTTTGCTAGTAGGAAAACCCGTTTTTGCCATTCAATTAAAAATTATGTACCAACAATGGGGAAAACCTATTAATTCTTATTCTCGTGCCGAATTTGCCACAGCTTGCCTACCTCCCGAATCAACTGGAGAAATTGTTGTCAGCGGCAATCATGTTTTACCCAGCTATTTGCACGGACATGGCAACGAAGAAACTAAATTCAACGTAGACGGTACACCCTGGCATCGAACAGGCGACGCTGGTTATCTCGATTTGCAAGGTCGCTTGTGGTTATTAGGTCGCTGTCAAGCTTGCATCGAAGACGAATACGGTATCCTTTATCCGTTTGCCGTCGAAGCGGTAGTTCAATATTACCCCGGCATTCGTCGCGCTGCGGTTGTTTCTCATCAAGGACAGCGAATTTTAGTAATTGAATTAAACAATCGGCAAGCTCAAATTAACTTGACATCTTTGCAACAATCTCTAGCAAATTATCATATTCAAGCAATTAAGATATTTAAAAAGATTCCTGTAGACAAACGTCATAATAGTAAAATAGATTATCCAGCTTTGCACAAACTTTTGCAGGTTTCTCGATCGACTGACTGATTTTTGTAGCCTGCTATGCTTGACAAAACTAAATTTTAGGGACTTATCTACTCAGCACTCAGCACTCAGCACTTAGTATCGCTTATCCACACCTTTCCACAGATTCCACTTCCGGAACTCTACCAGACCTGAACTGAACCACGCGATTACCGTTCGTCTCGAACACAAGGCGATAATTACGTTCGGAAGCGTTTTTGGGTATAAAAGTCAAGTAGTGCCAACCGGGAGTATATTTATGGGGAGAAACTTCAATTTGCCCTCGATAAAGTGACTTAATTCGCGCTTCCGTATCCCCAATTTTTGCACCGCTTGCAGTAGTAACGCTACTATTTCTAACAATATCGACTCTGGCAATACGACCATCTGTAAGCATAAGTTCGACGCCATTTGGCCCAGAAAGCGGTTTCACATAGAAACAGCCTCGGTTATTAATTGCAGCCCCGTTTAAAGAAACTAAACGAGTTCCCGCAGCTTGCGAAGCTTGAGAAACAGTCATCCCAACTCGGATGGAACCAATACCGTTAACTAATACTTTCGATTGGTTGGATAGTCTCCCTTGCGATAAAGCGATCGACCCCGTAATTGCCACAAGTCCAACTGCTGAAACAAAGAAACTTATAAATTTGCTTGGGTTGTACATTACTAATTATCCAAAAATTGATATTTGAATTAAACGGCTAAGTTTTTTGCCAGTTGTTGCCAAACCGCACATTTCTTGTGCATTGATTGGCAAGGCGATCGCATCATACCATGTATTGCATACCTTAAATCACTTATTTTAAAATGTTACGAGATAGAAGCAGCCAAGCACTAAATAGATGCGGTAAGGCTGAAAAACCTCGAACAACACAAAGATACAGAATTTCCAGTTTCCCCATCTTGAATTTTCTCTACTCCAAAAGCCAGCTAAATAACTCTCCTACAGTTAACTGTAACTCGCTAGCAAAGGAAGGTACGGGAAGCTGCTGTTCTGGTTCGTCAAATACTTCCGGTTGTTCTCTGGGAAGATAAACAAATACTGTTTTTTCATCTGGGTCAATTAACCAACCCATTTGTGTCTCGTATTTCAAACAGTGAAGAATGTTTTTAGTTACTTTGGTCTGGCTTTGTTCCGGCGATAAAATTTCGATCGACCAATCCGGCGCTAACTGAAAAACGTTAGCAATTTCGCCATTCTCATCGCGAGGTATTCTCTCCCAAACAAACACCGACACATCCGGTACGATCGATCGTCCGCCAAAGGTACACCTCAATTCGGTAAAAGCCCGTGCAATTCGCCGAGGTTTTAGGACAGCATTGATAACAGTAACCTGTTCGGTTTGAATCGTACTGTGCTTTCCTTGGGGCATCGGTTTTTGAATTATTTGTCCGTCAATGTACTCGCTAGCGGGTTTTGTTTCTGGTAGTTTCAGAAACTCTTCCAATGTGAGGGTTGGCGATGGTATTTGTACCATTTGAACTAATTCCCAAAAAGCCAAGATAAATTTGTTACAGTTGAGTGCGATCGTCTGCTAAAGTTATCAAATTACGGTAATTTTCAAGGCATCCATTCCAACACAATCCCTACACGAGTATCCTTATCTTGCTTCGCATTTTGCCGCTGAAGATCGGTCGATACTCGAACATTGCGAGTAACTGCATAACCCGCCGAAAGGGTTGTCAAACCCACTTCTTCATTCGTACCGGGCGATACCCAACTCTGAGTTAAAGAAATATCTGCCGCACCGCCTCTAGATAAAACTAACAGTAATTTAGCGCCAACGAGCAATCCATCTGTAGTATAACTATCGGTTTCTAAATGGCGATAACCTAACACAGGCGCTACATTAATATAACCCCCTAATGGTAGAATATAGTAACGCAAATCTCCGCCGAAATTTTGTCGATCGCCATCAAAAGTCGTCTGAAAATCCCCGCTTACCGTGAAACCAGTCCTACCGATAAAAATATCCTCTACGCCAACAGTTACACCATCTCCGTTATCAGTGGCGGCAAAATCAGTATAACCGAACCGCAACCGCGTCCGAAAACTGGGGTCGTTCTTGATATCCTCCAAAACATTCGGTATCTTACGCATCCAGCGTTGCAAAACCGGACTGTTTTGTATGATTTCCGGACTTAAATCTAAATCCCTCGCATTGGGAGTAGGTGTTGTTTCTGATTGTGTCGGTGTTGTTTCTGTTTGGGCAGGTGTTGTTTCTGGTTCCGTTTGACTCCAAGCAGGTGTTATTCCCAGCGTCAAGCAACTGCTTATTAATAAAACCCAGTAATTTAATTTCATATTCAGTACAGATTTTATATTTTTAACGCAAAGGAACGCAGAGGTTTTCGCAAAGCACGCAGAGGAAGTTTTTGTCCGAGCGATTTTTTTTGGCCACTTCCATCTATGCGTCGATGCAATGCCATTAGCTTATCTTATTTTTCTGTCTTCCTGCTACTCCTCTGCGTAACTCTGCGTAAACCTTTGCGTTCCTTTGCGTTAAAAAAAAGGTTCTGCTCTTGGCAGAACCGAAGTAATCAAGGAGCAACAAATGAAAACTAACGCACAGTTCCTTCCAGATTAGTTACATCGATCGGCTTCATCAAATATAGCCGTAGCAGCTGCCAGCCATTCGACACATAGTAAGGCAACTTCTGGAAGAATTGCAGGAACTTCGGTGTCTTGGAATTGGCGATCGCAGTCAACTTCGCGTTATTCTCTACGCAGGTATCCAGACGCTGGTAAAATTCTGGGTTATTCACATCCAGAATTACCGGGAACACCCGTCCCGCCGTTTCGTTCGTCTTCTCGATCACATGGATATCGTAATCCCGCGCATTCAGACCGATCGAAGCATAGAAACCAGCCCGCTGGATATCATTGAGATACATCGTCGCAAATACCGACAGCAGGAAGAAACGACTCCACAGCTTCGCCTTCCAATCGTTCAAAGTGTCGGGTTGCGCTCTCATCATCGCATCGAAGAAGTCACCGTGACGGTTTTCATCCTGACACCAATTTTCAAAGAAGCGGAAAATTGGATAAATCCGATCTTCGGGATGAGCTTCCAAATGGCGATAAATTGTGATATAGCGCCAATAACCAATTTTCTCGGACAGGTAAGTCGCGTAGAAAATAAACTTGGGTTTGAAGTAAGTGTAGTTTTTACTCTTGGTCAAAAATCCCAAGTCTAGGGAAAGATGGAAATCTGATAATGCTTTATTCAAGAAGCCAGAATGACGCGCCTCATCTCGCGACATCAAGTTAAAGCATTCTGCTAGGAGTGGGTTTTTATCTTTCAACCGCCGTCCCAATTCTTTATAAAGCAGGAAACCTGAAAATTCTGCCGTGCAAGAACGTTCTAAGAATTCCACGAACAACCGGCGCGTTTCCCCATCAATACTATCCCAGGATTGTTCAAACTCCGCATCCCGGACAAAGTGATGGCGGTTGTAGTCGGCGCGGAACTCTTCCAGAATTGCTCTGAGCTCGTCTTCGTTTGGCGAGATATCCATCTTTGCCATTGCGTCAAAGTCGGTGGTGTAAAACCGAGGCGTCAGGATGGTTTCCTTCGCCGGAAC
Organism: Aerosakkonema funiforme FACHB-1375; assembly: GCF_014696265.1. Classification (GTDB taxonomy): domain Bacteria; phylum Cyanobacteriota; class Cyanobacteriia; order Cyanobacteriales; family Aerosakkonemataceae; genus Aerosakkonema; species Aerosakkonema funiforme_A. The sequence continues at coordinate 18,173 of NZ_JACJPW010000142.1, forward strand.
CTTAATTCCGGGCCTTAATTCTTCAAAGCTGGGTTTTTTGAGGGAATCTACCATAATGTTCTTTTGCTCTCTTTTCAGGGGCTAGGGCGTCGAAAAGTCAAAAGTCAAAAGTCAAAAGACTCTTGGGTTAGGGCGTCGGACGTCGGGCGTCAAGAGATATTCTTCCTGCTCCTACCTCTGCACCTTTACACCTCTACACTTCTGCACTTCTGCGCTTCTGCTTCCCAGTTCCTTTTACTGGCTGCGTTCCAGTCTACCAAGCTTAGGGTAAGTAGAAGCTAAGTATTTAGTTAAAACTTGCAACGTAATGTTAAGAAATTTAAAAGACATCTCCAAAAATTGCCAAAGCCTTTATAATATTGGTTTTTGACTGCCTGCCCCCTAAAGGGCAGGCAGTCAAAAACCAACGGTTACATAGG
>NZ_JACJPW010000143.1 GCF_014696265.1 Aerosakkonema funiforme FACHB-1375
ACTCCCCCGCTCCCCCACTCTCCCACTCCCCCACTCTCCCACTCCCCCACTGCGCTTGTATGTGGCAGATACCATGCTGGGGGCGTTGGTAACTTCTCCGAGACAACGCAAAGCGATATCTCATCGTCAAAGTTCGACGCGATTTTTAGATGCGGAAAAGAAGGTTAAAGTCGCTTCTCGCGAGAGTTTTGTTGGGCGTCGCCGTCAGATTCAGAAGTGTTTGAGAACGCTGACTCAATCTGCTGACGAGGTAGGCGTGTTGATTTACGGGATGGGAGGATTGGGAAAAAGCACTTTGGCAGCGAGATTGTGCGATCGCATCCCCAATTTTGAGACGATTGTTTTGGTGGGGAAAATTGATGAGGCGAAGTTAGTCAAAGAACTGACGAAATGTTTGGATTACAATACCACATTGCGAGAAATTTTGCAAGCGCAAAATGAAACTTTGGAATGGAAATTGCGGCAAGTGTTTCGTTATCTGGAAGTTATTGAGAAATCGAAACCTTTGTTGTTGGTTTTAGATGATTTTGAATTGAATTTATCAGCGCGAGATGGTGGATTTATCCCCTCAGCAGAAGCAGCAGAAATATTAGAAGCGTTGGTAAGTGCGATTTGGGATACTCAAGCACCTCATCGCGTAATTATTACCAGTCGTTATGAGTTTGAATTTTCTTGGTTGCGATGTTTCTACAAGCAACCTTTGGATGGAATGCGGGGTGCAGATTGGCGGAAAAAATGCGATCGCCTCGATGCGTTTGATGACAAATCGCAGGTAAATGGGGAATTGCAAACAAAGGCGAAAACTCTGGCAGATGGCAATCCGCGTTTGTTGGAATGGATGGATAAGCTGTTGCGAGATGCGACGAGTAGAGAGGCGATGAATCGCGCAGGAGTGGATCGACTTTCGATTGAGGATGTTTCGGAAATTTTAAGTCAGTTGGAAGGGAAAAAAGTTGATTTGCGCGAGAAGGTTTTAGCTAAGGCGTTGCTGGATATAATGGATGGGGAGTTGCGGGAAATGTTGCAACTGGGATTGATGTTTGATTTGCCAGTACCGCCAGCAGCATTAGAAACCATTGGCGCGAAGATTGCCAAGGTGAAGCAGCATATCGAACGCGCTATTGCTTTAGGATTGTTGTCAGTTGGAACGGATGATGCTTTAAGAGTGCCGCGCATTTTGCCGTTGCCATTGTTGGAATATGAGGAAGTTTTATATCGGCAAGCGGCAGAGGTGTTGTATCGTTTTTGGTGGGAGGAGGCGCAATCTGCAACTGAGGAACAAAGGGTGGAGATTCATCGCTTGGCGTTGTTGGGTAAGGCAGAAAAGATTGCGGTGGAAATGGCAGATAAGTTGACAAGTCGATGGAATAATCAAAGTCGATTTCGGGAAGCTGTCAAGACTTGCCAAGATACTTTAGATATTGTGGAAGATTATCGCATTTTTCATAACTTAGCTAATTCTGAGAAACAATTGGGTGATGTGGATCGAGCTTTGGTACACTATCAACAAGCTTTAGACAGTTGTCCTCCTGAAGAAGAACAAGAAAAAGCTGCGATTATTCACAATCTGGCAAATATCTATGCCAATCGCGGGGATGTAGAGGATGCGATCGCATTTTATCAGCAATCTCTGGAATTAGAAGAACGGATTGGCAATCTTCAAGGTAAGGCGGCGACGTTGCACCAACTGGCAAATATCTATGCCAATCGCGGGGAAGTAGAGGATGCGATCGCATTTTATCAGCAATCTCTGGAATTATTTGAAGGGATTGGCAATGTTCAAGGTAAGGCGGCGACGTTGCACCAAATGGCTGGTATCTATGCCAATCGCGGGGATGTAGAGGATGCGATCGCATTTTATCAGCAATCTCTGGAATTAGAAGAACGGATTGGCAATCTTCAAGGTAAGGCGATAACTTTGGCAATGATGGGACAATTATTAGCAGATGAGTTAGGAGATTTTGACACAGCACTAAACTATTTACAGCAATCTCTGGAAATATTGCAGCGCCTCAAATCTCCCGACGCCGAAACAGTTCGGAGAATCATCGCCAGAGTGCAGGGGATGGTGGGAATTTAATGTTTTAATTTTGTACGTTTTTTTAAAGAAACCTGACATAATGCTTTTCTCGATCTTAACTTTAAACTATGAAACTACAATACTATCCAGAAACAGATTCTCTCTATATAGATTTAAGCGAAAAACCAAGTACTGATTCCGAAGAAATCGCCGATGGCATAGTAGTTGACTTTGACGCAGAACGAAACATCGTAGGTTTAGACATTCAGCACGCCAGTCAACATTTAGCAATGGAAAACTTAGAAACCGTATCTCTACCTGCATTGAATATTAGTATCAAAACTTGACACAGCGTTATAGATAGAATATCCGCTAGCATCAGTTACCTAAAAAAATCGCTTTCTTACAGCGCTTTGCAGGTCAGTGAGGTACACAGATCCCCGACTTCTTAGAGAAGTCGGGGATCTATCCACATAGCCTGTACCTCATTTACCTGCAATATGCTGTATCTGCGTTCATCTGCGTTCATCTGCCTTTATCTGCGGTAAAAAACTAACCCCTAATTCCCACAAATAATCTTTCCCATCACTCTTACAAACTGATGCAATTAGACATTCCGCTCAATAATTTCAGTCCACTTCAGTGGACTTTCGCTATGACGCTGCGATTTGAATCGCAGGCGGGCTATGACTTTAGGTATGTAGTTGGGCTTTAGCCTTAAAAGAGGGCTAAAGCCCAACTACGTACCAAATTCAGACTACTTCACCGCTGTTTCCGCCATACCGGGGAAACAAACCTTCGTACCGCCTAAACCGCAATACCCACCCGGATTTTTAGCCAGATATTGCTGATGGTAACCTTCCGCGTAATAAAACTCAGGCGCATCAATTATCTCTGTAGTAATTTTACCGTAATTTGATGCCTTGAGCGCTTTTTGATAAGCGTCTCGCGATGCTTCGGCTAACTTTCTTTGCTCATCCGAGTAAACATAAATACCGGAACGGTATTGAGTGCCAACATCGTTACCCTGACGCATTCCTTGGGTGGGGTCGTGACTTTCCCAGAAAGCTTTCAAAAGTTCTTCGTAACTGACAACTTTGGGGTCAAAAACAACCAAAACAACTTCATTATGTCCCGTCATCCCCGTACATACTTCTTGATAGGTGGGGTTGGGTGTGATCCCGGCTGCATAACCGACTGCGGTGCTGTAAACTCCGTTAAGCTGCCAGAATTTGCGTTCTGCACCCCAAAAACACCCCAAGCCGAACATTGCCATTTGCATACCGTCGGGAAAAGGAGGTTTGAGCGGATTGCCGTTGACGAAGTGTTTCGCGGGTACTGGCATGGTTTCCCCACGTCCCGGCAATGCTTGTTCTGGTGTGGGTAGGCTCAGTTTTTTACCGAATCCGAATATGCCCATTTGTTTTGACTCTGATTTGCGATCGTACCTTTACATTACTTAATATAGCGTTTTCATTATGCTGCCAATCCCAGGTGCAGGGAGGAGATTACCGCACCCGTACAGTGTCTCGCCGCTTGCCATTTGCGATATCAAGTTTGTTTATATTCGTTGTGTAAGGGGAGGGGGAAGCATCCCGGTATAATATCTCTTAGTTTTGAGAAAGCAATTGTCGCCGAAATGCTTCTCTGCTCCAAACATACTCAACCGATGTCACCGAACGCGATCTGATTTATACAGAATAATTTTGGATTAAATTAAGATTTGCGGATGCTGAGATGTGAGTAGAATAATCTTTAGGTAGGAGCAACTTCTAAAATTTTACATTCAGGATGCTCCTATAGACTGGTGAAAAATTATAAAAATGCGAAGTACATACATTAGTTAAACAAATGCCATACAGCGATCGTACTCGCACAGTACGTTAATCCTGTAAACAAACACAGATAGGATATCTGAAGGAAAAGAATCGGCAAGCATGGTCAACCGCAATGCCCAACAAACACAAATCGAGCAAGCGATCGCTGTTTTACAGCAAGCACTAGAAGCGGACGATCGCAGGAACGATACTGAAGGGAAGGCAGAGAAGTTGTATCAAATGGCAATTCTCAAAGCCAACCAAGGGAAAATCGATGAGGCGATCCGTCTTTACGAACAGTGCCAAAAACTATACGATCGACTCGGCGATACGGAAGGTGTAGCAACTATATTATACCAGATGGCGACGCTAAAAGCCAACAAGGGAGAAATGAAGAAAGCGATCGCTTTGTTCGAGCAATCTCTGAAATTGGCAAAAAGCATTGGCGATGTGGAAACACAAGCGGAAACGCTGCATTCTTTGGCAATGGTGAAGGCGAATCAAGGCCAAGTTAAAGATGCGATCGCTATGTGTCAGGAATCAATCCAGCTTAAAGAAAGTATAAATGATATCCAGGGTCAAGCGACGACGCTGCACCAGCTAGCAATCCTGATCGCAAATCAGGGAGAAGTTGAGAATGCGATCGAGCTATTTGGAGAGTCTCTGGCGCTCAAAGAAAGTATCAACGATATCCAGGGTCAAAGCTCCACATTACATTGTTTGGCAGTTATCTACGCCCATCACGGACAAATAGAAACAGCCAACGATTTATATCGGCAATCTCTACAACTAAAAGCAGGTATTGGCGATATCGAAGGTCAAGCGGACACATTGCACCAGTTAGGTGAATTATATCAACAAATGGGTAGAGTTGAGGATGCGATCGAACTATATCGACAATCCTTACAATTCCGAGAACAAAGCACTAATATTGAGGGCAAAGCTACCACAATGGGAATGCTAGGTCAACTGTTAGCATCCCAGGGCGATTTCTTCACAGCACTCGTTTATTTGCAGTCCACTTTGGAAATATTCGATCGCCTCAAATCTCCTAATGCCAAAACAGTTAGAGAAGTTATTGCTGATGTGCGCCGAATGCAACGGGAAGAGGCTAGGGACTAGGGGCTAGGGGCTAGGGGAAGAGAGGGATTAGGGGTACTTGGGCTATAAAATCAAAAGTTAAAAGTCAAAACTCAAAACTCAAAACTCAAAAATTTTCCTCTCCCTCTTCTTCCCTCTCCCTCTTCCCTAGCCCCTAGCCCCTAGCCCCTTCCCCTAATGCGTTGTAAAACGCGAACAGCCGTATCGGTAAAATCAGTAAACAATCCATCTACACCGAGATGAAAAAACTGCTCGTACTCGGCTTCTGGGTTATTATGGTAATCTGGTGCTAAGAACTGCGCTTCATTGCGAAAAGTGTAAGGATGCACCAACAAACCGACAGCATGAGCATCTATAATTAAAGATGTAGGCGATAACAATCTCCCGTGTTCGTCCACTGGTACGATCGCTCGTTTATCTGGCCCAATACCATCAGCATATGCGGCTATTTTGGCTAATTCAGCTGGTGAAATTAAATCTTGATAAGTACGAGGATCGCCTGCAACTGCGAGATCGTAAGGCTTGCCGGTATTGCTGAGTAACTGAATTAGCGGCAAATCCGTCAATCGATCTAGTTGTTGGAGATTCGTTGTTTCAAATGATTGAATGAAAACCGGATCGTCTGCTTTATTGTAGCCGTTATTGTGGAGAATTTCAATTAAAGGTTCTTCTAAAGATAAACCAATGCTATCAAAATATGTCGGGTGTTTGGTTTCTGGATAAATACCGATCGTCCGTCCAGTTTCCCCACTTTTGCGTTTAGCTAAATCGATAATTTCTGGCAGAGTAGGGACGGAAAATAAGCCGTTGAAAGATTGCGATCGAAACGGCAGACGTTCTTTAGCCCGTAGCGTCTTAATTTCAGATATGGTAAAATCTTCAGCAAACCAGCCAGTGACAGTTTCGCCATCAATAATTTTAGCAGTTTTGCGGTTGGCAAATTCCGGGCGATCGGCTACATCGGTAGTACCGGATATTTCATTTTCGTGACGCGCAATTAACACGCCATCTTGAGTAGAAACTAAATCCGGTTCGATGAAATCTGCCCCCAGATCGATCGCCAATTCATACCCAGCTAAAGTATGTTCCGGACGCCAACCGCTTGCGCCTCGGTGGGCAATAATTATCGGACGCGATGTTGTTGCGATCGTTTTACCAACCATCATTTTCTGCCACTTTTCTTACAGTTTCCGCCTCCAATTGTAAGCGGGCTGCAACTTCTTGAACGCTTAATCCCAGTTTCAGTAGCAGTGCGATCGTTTGTAATTTATTTTGGAATTTTCCCTTTTCAATCCATTCAGCAATAGCTTCAGCACGACCTTCTTCGTAGGCTTCTTGATAAACTTTGGTATGTCTGATGAGGTTCAGCATTGACATAGTTTCTCTACCCATAGTATTTGGCTAAGAGCGATTTTCTACCACTTTTCTTACAGCTTCCTCGTCAAGTTGCAAGCGTACTGCAACTTCCTGAATACTCAATCCTAGATCCAGTAGCAGAGGTATCATTTCTAATTTAGTTTGTAATTTTCCTTCTTCAATCCCTTCAGCAAGACCTTCTTGACGACCTTCAGCAAGACCTTCTTGACGACCTTCAGCAAGACCTTCTTCGCGGGCTTCTTGATACACTCTGGTTTGCCTGAGTAGGTTCAGTCCTAGCATAGCTTCGATTTCCTCTCGACCTAAATTGGGAAATTTATAGACAACAACTGTTTCAATAAATTCTAGCACTTGCCGCTGGATAATGGTATCTGTCAATTCAACAGTAGCTTTGTTAATTAGTTCTTTAGCGCGGCTGGTAGTATTCGTGGGAGTCTCTACAATTAATTTCAGGATACCTATTCCCAAAGAGTCCTGACTAACGGCTTCTATTTCGTCTAAATAAAAGCAGCGCAGGTGCTTTTCCACTAACGTGCGATAGCGCGGATGCACTGGTGTTTCGTAACTGCGGCGTTCGTAGATAACTATAGTATACCAATCTGAATTAGGCGGTCTATATTGGCGGAAGTAAACAAAGATTTCGCCAAACAACCGTTCGTAAAATTCTTCATCTTTATAAGATTGAATTTCGACAAAGTAAAGCGGTTCTGTCGGGAACTGTTCTAAAGTAGCAAATAAACCATCGATGCGGAAACTCTGCTGTTTGATTTCAGGGGCGATGAATTCGTAGGCATTGATGTTGGCGTCAGGTTTGCCGATCAGTTCAAAGAAGATGTTGGGAAATTCTTTAAAAAGTTGATAAAAAATAGTATCTGTTTTCACTCTTATTTCCTATCTCGATTCAACGAAAACCTAACAGACGCAGAAAAGGTACAAAAAGATAATAACTCACACCTAACCAGAAACCGAGAATGATTCCCAAAAGACTGAAAAAGATAATGCTGAAACCGAAATTAGTCCAATTGAGGGTATGGAAAAAAGCATCAGAAAAACCGAAAAGAGCAGACACGGGCAAAATTTTGACCGTGAGGGTGACCAAACCTGCAAAGAAGCTAGCTGTGCCGATCGCAGTAAATACAGCATGAACAAGATCGTGACTGGGCAATCCCAATCCCAAAGTCAATAGAAAAGCTGCAACCGCCGTCATGATTACCAAATCGTCGGGTGCGATGACTCCAGATGGCGCGACTCTTTGCAAAATTAACCAACCAACCGCATAACCGAAAACGCCCATCATTCCTGTTATTAAATAGCGCCGTTGTTGTTGACCCAAAGTTTTGGCTTGTGTCAAACCCCAAGCTGTTCCCAAACCGGCGGCGGCGAATAAAATCATTTGCGGTTTAGATGCTGCGATCGCTATATTAGAAACCCAGCTAGGTAATTGTTGTGCGATCGCACCCGGTATGTGAAAATTATGGGGAGAGCGATCGGCTAACCAAAAGCCAATTCCCGCACCCACACCCGCACCTATCCCCCCGCTGACCATCTGCAAAAGCGTACCGAAACAAGCTTTAATCAGTTGGATAGTCAGATGGTAAGCGTTAACGCTCAGCCATTTAGTCCATTTCCAAATTAGTGCCAGCCCAGCTAATAGCAAATTCAGGCATATTTGGAGCGTTTTGGGGATAATTTTCCACAAATCCCCCACCGCAAAATTTGGTGTGATTTGTCCGGGAGAAATCTTCCGCAAACGCTTGATCATTTCTCTGGCGTTGCTAGGTCGTCGATCGACATCCGATCGCACCATATCATCCAGCAATGCAGCAAAGCCCGGACTAACTTTAACGTATTGACGCCAGCGCAATTCCCCCGTTTTCGGATCTTCCATATCCGGGGGATATTGACCCGTCAGTAGCTGAATGCAAGTTAAACCGAGTGCATAAAAATCGGCGCTTGGCCCCACCACACCCCCAGCTATTTGTTCTGGGGGACTGTATCCCGGTGAAAATAATCGCGTCGAACTAGCTTGAGAATTGCTATGAGCGGGGCCTATTTGTTTTGCGCCACCAAAATCGATCAGTACCAATTGTCCGGTTCCGTGGCGCAGCATCAGGTTAGACGGTTTGATATCGCGATGGATAATTTTACGTAAGTGCAATTCTCGCAAAATCTGCACCGCCTGATTGAGCCAGTTCACCACCCACTTTTCCGGACAACCTTGGGGATGGTGCTTGAGAATATCCGCCAATGTCTGACCGGCGATTTTTTCCATTACCAGACAAGGTAGCAACTGCCCTTGGCGATCGCCTACGATAACCTGAAAATAACTATCTGGCTCTACTTTCGGTACTCCTGGATGACGCAGACTCGCCAGCACCATCGCTTCTTGCTCGAACAGCGACAAAGCTTTAGGTGAAGTTTCCAACAAAACCTTCAGCACTTGCTCTGTCTGCGTCTTAATATCCCAGACTGAATATATAGCCGCAAATCCGCCGAATCCCAGTCTTTCTAGAGGAATGTAGCGATTTTTAAGACGCAGCGTCGAGCCACAAATGTTGCAAAAATTATTCCCTATACTCTGGGGATAGGGACGCGGGCAAGCGGGATTGATGCAGTGGGCAGCAGTGGCAACAGATTGTTGATGCACAACTCAATCAAAAGCCAAGTTGGGACAAGTAAGGCCAAAACAAATGCAGAATGTCTTGATTCTACACGACTCCCAACAAATTTTGGCTTAATTGAGTCCTATGAGTTTTGAGCCTTGAATTCAGGACTCAAGACTCAAAACTCATCACGCATAAATCCGCAAAACGGTTAGGATTTACCGCCCTTACGGCCTATTTCCGACATATGTTCGCGGTCTTCACTGACAGTTTCGCCACCTTTGCGACCGGCTTCTACAGCTTCTTCATGAGAGAATTCGTGTGCAGTTCCTCTCTCATGAGCAACTTTTCCACCTTTGCGACCGGCTTCTACAGCTTCCTCATGAGAGAATTCATGAGCGGTGCCCTTTTCATGAGCAGCTTTGCCTCCTTTACTAGCTATTTCGCGCTGTTTTTCGTCATCCATAGAGGCGAAGCCACGATTGCTTGTATCTCGATCTTTTTTCTTAGCCATAACACAACGTTTTGTCTTGACAACTAATTTCATCGTAGAAACGTGAAAGTAGCGTTTCGTCTGCCGTTAGTAAGAGTCACTCTTATAAATTTACTTCTCCAGGTAGAAAAGAGTGTAAATTTCGGCAATATCAACGCATACAAAAAGTCAAGTATTGTAGAGTTCGCAGTAAGATTTTGCAGGCCCGAACTACTTGTGATTTTTTTAATTAACTGCTGCACTACTAACTGATGTTAAAGTTTTAGCTGTTGATTTCGTTTCTTCATCCAACACATTAATAACCCTGTTGTAGATATCTTTAGCTTGTTGGGAAGAATTACCGATGCTGGTTAACCCCAATTTACCGAATTCAGACAGGCAACCCATGAGATGAAATATTGTACCTGTTTCTGTACTGGTATCAAAATGCAGTCGATGATGGGCAATGATATCCATCAAATCGTTTGGCAGCAAACCGCGATAACGGTCTTTTTGCAAGTTGTCGGTAGCAATGTAATATTTCGGACTTCCCTGCTGGCTATAGAACAATCCGGTAGAAGTATTGTAGCGACCGTTAGTTAAAAATTTGAGGGTCATAAATGGATGGGTGGTGCCGCCTTTACGCAGGTTGATTTCAATTGCTTGCAAATCCCACTGCGCGTTACCTGCTTCGTCAGGTTGACGAACGGCGATAAAATCGACAGCGTAGCGTTCTAATGCTCCTTTTTCTGCCAGATTTCGACCAACTCGCAATCCCAATTCCTGCAATTGCAAGCGATAATATTCGTCGCCAGGAAAATAGCAACCCAGGTAAATTTGACCGCCAGAACCGCCCAAAATTTGATCGTGGGTAGAGAGGATTTCCACTTCTCCATCTGGTGTAATGCGACCTTGAACGCTGGGACTGCGTTTTTCTTCTCCTTCAATAAAAGCTTCTACAATTGCGCCTAATTCTGGTATGCGGCTGGAAAAGTGTGACCAAGTTTCGTTATGAGCTTGAAAACTAAGAAATGGGAAGCGATCGCTAATTGCCGCAACTCTTTCTCGATGCGATGCACAACTGGGAGCGACATCCTGAATAGGTCTTAAGTCTAACAGCGCATTGCCTTCTCCAGAAAATCCTTCGTTGAGCTTAACAACCATTCGCTGCAAAGTTGGTTGCCTCTCCCACAATTGAGCGGCTGCTTCCGCTAAATCTTCCGCGCTCAAAACAAGTTCGCTACCATCCGGGTGGGGAATATTGCACTCAGCAAATATTTGCCGACTGCCGCTTTTTGTCCCCCAGTAAAGTAAATCCGGATCTGCTGCTAGGAGGGGAACGCCTAATTGCAAAGATAAATCTCGTTCTAGAGTCGTCGAATTAAAGCAAATCATGAACGACTTCTCTAGGCGCAATGACTCTCGAATGCGCTCGAGCAAACGAGGACGCTCTAAAATTTTTTGAGTTAGGGGTGTGGTAGAGGAATCGTAGGTGGAAAATACTAGCAGGCGATCGCGAGCGTGGGAAAATGGGATGCCGGGGAGTAATTGCAGGTAGTAATCGATCACTATTGGCGGTAGTGGCTGCGATGTTACATAAATTACCCGTGCGCGAGGGCTCCGCAGCCGAATTAACGAAAATAGCAGCCGTTCTTCGTAGTAAAGGAAGCCCTCAATTTTCTGAAGTTCTCCCCGATCCATACTGAGGGAGGGAATTACCAAGATATCGTAATCGCCATTTTCCGATTGTTCGATCGACTGCCAGCGATCGCGTAGCTGCGCTTGCAGAAACCGAAATTTGTTCACCTGCTCTCCTGAAGAAAAAGGCAGTGCTTCCATAATCCCAACCCACTCATCCCCACCATAGCAATTTTACTCTAGCTGATATCGCGAGCAAAATATCGGCTCAGAAACAATTATTTATGCCGGAACTTACACAAAAACCGAATTTCTTCCCCAGAAACTCGGTTTATTTGGGATGCAATTACTTATTTCTATCAAATCCGTTTGCGTCGGAATTGTTCCTTTTTCCCCTCTGCCCCGGTTGCCTCTCTGCACCTCTAGGGCCATAATGATTCATAGGCAACCGCAAACAATATTACAAGGTGGTAACCCCTGCGATCGCAAAGTTAGCCGCCGTCAAAGTCGCATCGCTAAAAACTGTAATCGTGTTTCCCTGGCTGAGAGTAATTTGCGAAAAGAATCCTCCTGTAGCCAGACTACTATTAGTAATAGTGCGTAACACATCCACGCCATTATTAAAACCAAGCCCAATCCCGATCTGGATGATATCATCCGCTACGACAAAATCATTAATTTGATCTACACCGCTTTCGGCGCGAAACACAAAGGTATCTCTGCCAGCACCGCCGAAAAGTTGATCGTTGCCGCGATCGCCCGATAAAATATCGTTGCCATCATCGCCAGAGAGATAATCTTCATTTCTCCCACCATAAATGATATCATTACCTTGACCGCCAAAAATATTATCGTTATTTTGATTGCCGAATAGAATATCGTCGTTTTCCTTCCCATCAATAAAATCATCGCCCGTTAAGCCCAAAACCATATCATTCCCCGCATTGCCAAAAATGCGATCGGCCCCACCCAAACCATTGATAATATCGCCCAAAACTGTACCGATGATTTGGTCATCTCCCTCAGTTGCGATCGGTAACGTTTCACCCTGAGTTTGAAAACCACCAATTTGGTAGCCAATATCTGCCAAAATAGCTAATTCAGCTTGACCCGGTAAACGAGCTTGTGCAGTAGGATTCATCAGGCTCGGAAAATCAGCACTGATATGAGATAAAGAACCATCATTTGCAATCGGAATCCCATTCCCGACCTTAACCGCTCTGGCATTCGGCCCGGTAAAATAGCCGTCAATTACTAATTGTCTGAAAATGGGAACGCCAAAGCCCAGAATATGTCCGATTTCATGGACAGCCGCCGCAGTAAAATCATAGTAAGACGAGCCAACTGGCAGATCGTTCGATGTATTGGGAGTTTCGTCAAAAAACCAGGGTACAGCTTGCCCATTAATTTGAGGATTAGTATTAAAAGAGAGAATTCCTACATAAGGTTCAAAATTAGAACCTATGAGGCGGGAGCTAAAAACACTCCCCACAGCATCAAAACCAGCCAATCCTCCTACTGCGCCAGCGTTAATAAAGTTGCGATTGTTAAACGGGGGCGATGCCGCGCCAACAAAAATTAATAAATCGTCAATTTCCGAAGTTAAAGTTATCGGTGTAGTTTGTCCGGTTTGAGGGTTTCCCACGTTGAAAGAAATCCCAGCCGGAACATTGGGAAATTCATCTTGGATATAGTTTTCCCAAACATTTGCAGCTGCTTCTAAAGCATTTCTTCTGGCTGGGTCGCTGAAGAAACCGTTGGTATCAAATCGATAATCAAATTCAATATTAAATGGCATACAACCTAACTCAAAGCAATTCACCGCTGGGTAAAGTCTCGCGAACTGCACCCATTTGTCTGGTTTATGCTCCAACTATTAGGCCAAATCGGGTTTTTTGTGATAAATATTTACATAATATCTAGTTACAAATGCTACAAAAATGGTGACCGATCGCTTTTATAGCAGTACACGTTAAAAACCCGGTTTCTCAAAGAAACCGGGTTTTTTGATCCGATGCCAACGCCCTTAAGGATTCTAGTGTTTCTGCGATCGGTTGTCAGCTTGCATCGGACTCGCGTTCCTTCGTGTCGGGTAAAATCACAGAAACTGGGGAATGAGTAATTACGCTGATATGTCCGTCAGATTCCATAAATGCTAACTTTACCTCATTGAGTTTTTGCACTCCCTGCTTGCGAAGAATACTCATCAACTCATCTTGGGTAATCAATTGCTCTGCCATCTTGTCACGCACTATGCGACCGTTGATTACTAGCGGCGTCGGAGGTGGACTGAGGAAACGTTGAAAGCGCGGAAACTTATACCCCAGCCAGTTTAAACTGTAGCTCCATAAAATAATCGTACTAACAAGAATGACACCATCTGTGATGGCAGTATAGTTACTTGCCATCGCATTTTGGGCAGCTTCGGCGAACAAAACTACTACCAGCAAATCGGAAATTCCCACCGTTCCTATTTGGCGGTTAGGAAGAAAGCGCAGGATCGCAAAAAGCATTAGATAAACCAGCGATCCGCGCACGAAAAGTTCGGCGATTGACATACTGGGAGTAAATACCTTATACCAATCGACGTTAAAAAGTAGATCCATCATGGCTTGATATTTATTTGGGAACTGCGGCTGTTAAAACTTCATGTCCTGATTCAGTTACTAACACATTATCTTCAATGCGAACGCCAATACCGCGCCACCTGTCATCAACTTCTGGTTGTCCTTCGGCGGGTTTCACATCGGGTCCGATGTAAATTCCCGGTTCTACCGTCAAAACTTGTCCCGGTTGCAAAATTTGCCAAGCTTCTTCGCCGTGCTTGTAGAAACCTGCGTCGTGAACATCTAACCCCAACCAGTGTCCGGTGCGGTGCATATAATAAGGTTTGTATTTTTCCTCTTTAATTATTTCGTCGATATTGCCTTGCAGAATTCCCAAATCCATTAAACCTTCTACCAGCACTCGCACTGCTGTGTCGTGAAATTGGTTCCAAGGATTTCCAGGCTGAACTTGGGCGATCGCTTGCCGTTGCGCCTCCAGTACAATATCGTAAATTGCTTTTTGTTCTGGCGTAAACTTCTCTCCTACCGGAAATGTGCGCGTAATATCACCGTTGTAGTAACCGTAACAGCAACCGGCATCGATCAACAATAATTCGTTGTCCTGCATCTGGCGATTATTTTCCACATAATGCAGTATGCAAGCATTAGCGCCAGATGCCACAATGGAAGGATAAGCCGGCCCCATCCCACCGCGCAGACGAAAGATATGCTCGATTTCTGCTTGAATTTCGTACTCGTAACGTCCCGGTTGGGTAAATTCTCTGGCCCGATCGTGCGCTTCTACAGAAATAGCGATCGCTTTTCGCATTAATTCTAATTCTACTGGACTCTTGCTCAGCCTCATGCTGTGAAGCACAAAGTTAGTATCTTCGATCGCCACTGGTCCCGTACCCCGTTTGGAATAAGTTGCGATCAGTCGCCGCCAGTGTCTGATAATAGTTTGATTGAACTTTTCATCCCGTCCCAGGTGATAATAAATTCGATCGGCCTTTTCCAGATACTTGGGCAGTTTTTCATCCAATTCTGTCATGGGATAAGCTTCATCAGCTCCGTATTGTTCCTTCGCCGCTTCCACACCAACGCGGTATCCCGTCCAGACTTCCTTCTCTGGATCTTTCGGCTGCACAAATAGCACAAAGCGATGTTCTGAGTGATGCGGTGCCAGAACTGCAACTGCTTCCGGTTCGTTAAACCCGGTCAAGTAGTAAAAATCGCTATCTTGTCGAAAATTATACTCGACATCGTTGTGCATAACTGCCATTGGCGCACTGCGAAATATAGCAGTGCCGTTGCCAATCTTAGCCATCAATTGTTCGCGACGCTGACGGTATTCTGCTTGCATAGTGTTTATTTTTATTGCAACGCTATTGTATTATACTCTTTGGCAACATTAGGAATTGTTTCTGGCTGTTTTTGCTTAAGTTATGCAATTTGCTTGGCGATTGATTCTCACAAGTATCTGCAAATTAATCATTTCTCTTATTTTATTGAGTACATTTACACGCCACTAATTACCAACTTTGATTCATTTTTATGTAGTTTCTGAGGGAATGGATGGTTAATTAACATTTTCCCATACTCTTTAATATCGCGCCAATTTTTAATTCACCAAATCCAATCAAAACTTTTTTAATAAGATTTTTAGTAACCATAACGCTAGCAAACTTGCTGTCAGCAGTCACATACTATTTAGTTGAAATTCCTGTAGGCCGATGAAAGTCTTACAGGAATTCTTAAATAAAACTGCTGCGGCGATCGCACTAAAATTTGTAACTCAAAACGCCGATCGTCGTACCATTCTCAGGTAATTCACCAGCACTAAAAGTAATCGTATCGCTATCGATGTTCCTGACAGGCATTCCATCCATCAATTTGAGGAAATCTTCCAGAGGCACGATATCGCAACTATCCTTATCAGCTGCTTGGGTGCGGTAATGAGTGGGAATAACCAACTTGGGATTGAGAGTTTGGATAGCTTGTTTGGCTTCCTCTGGCCCATAAGCTTTTGGCCCACCGCCCACAGGAATGAGCAGCACATCGGGACGACCCATCAAGATTTTCTGCTCAATTTCGATCGGTGCTGCCGCTCCCCCCATATGCAGAATATTAACTCCTGCCTGAGTCCAACGCCATGCAGTATTTGTACCGAAACGGCGTCCGCCAAACTTGTCGTGGTTTGTCGTAATGCCTTGGTACTGTAAGCTGTTGTACTTGTAGACACCGGGCTCGTAAATTATCTTAGGATTACCGGGCAATCCTTCCACCGAGCCTTCATCGAATAACTGACTGCTAATCAATACCACATCCGATGGTACTTTAGGCGATCGATATCCCGCCGTGCAACCCACCGTCCGAAATGGATTGACTAAAATGCGCTGGTTACTACCAGTAAACAAAAAGCAAGTGTGGCCCAGCCACTGGATCGACAGCGACCCCCCTGTTTGCGCCCTGACAATTTGAAATCCCGAAACCCAGGTAGTTCCTACAGCTGCGAGCAAACTCGCTCCCGTGTAGCGCATCAATTGTCGCCGTTTCATCCTTCCGCTCCAAAAACGCTAACCTTAAACCGAGGTACACCCGATACTTTCTTGAAGCATCTATCCCATGCCTCCCTCATCTGCCGCAAAGCATACTGAGGAGAGCATTTAGAGACTTCGTAATACCAGGGATTATTTGGTTTAACAAGTGCCACTAACCATTTGTGTACGTCAATCGCACTGGGGAATTTTATTTTTTCATCTGGATTGGCTTTGTTGTTATCAAGAATCTGTTTGGTTAAGCCCCAAAGCGATCGATTATCGCAATCTCAAAGTCTCTTCAGAAAATTTCTCAGTAACTGTTTCCCAGAAGTGGTCAAAATACTTTCTGGGTGAAATTGCACCCCTTCAATATGCGGATAGTGGCGATGTCGCACCCCCATAATCGTGCCATCCTCCACCCAAGCTGTAATTTCCAACACTTCCGGACAAGTTTCCCGGTCAATTACCAAACTGTGATAGCGCGTTGCCAAAAGCGGATTTTCCACTTCCTCGAAAACGCCCACACCAGTATGATGCACCTGAGAAGTTTTACCGTGCATTAATTCTGGAGCAGAAACGATTTTACCGCCAAACACCAGACCGATGCCTTGATGACCCAAGCAAACTCCTAAAATAGGGAGGTTGGGGCCCAGATCTCTAATTATTTCCGGAGAAATTCCCGCATCTTCGGGTCGCCCTGGCCCAGGAGAAATCACCACACCAGCCGGTTGTAGTTCTTTAATTTTCTCTAGGGTAATTCGATCGTTGCGGTAAACCTGAATATCGGCTGCTACGGGAAACTCAGCGCCGAGTTCTCCGAGATACTGAACCAGATTGTAGGTAAAACTGTCGTAATTATCGATGACAATAATCAAATTTTCTACTCCCGACTATTGTTCTAGCGCCAGGTCGATTGCAACAGAGCGATCGCCGGCGGCAATAGCAGCGCAAGAGCCACCAGCACAGCTGCCAGGGCTGAAATTAAGACAGCACCGGCGGCGCAGTCTTTAGCTATTTTGGCTAGCTCATGATAAGTCTGCTTAACGGTCAAGTCAACCACAGACTCAATTGCCGTATTCAATAACTCCATTGCCAGAACTAACCCAATAGTTACTCCGATCAGAGATATTTCCGCACGGCTTAAGTTTAGGAAAATGCTCAGGCCGATCGCCACAGCACCGATAATCACATGAATGCGAAAGTTGCGCTGGGTTTTAAAAGCGTAACTCAGTCCCGCCCAAGCATATTTGAAACTGATCAGTAAGCTAGTGGCAACCTGCCATGCCAACTCTCGGTCTCGCTGTGCAACGCGATCGCTTTGGTTGGAAGTCTCTGTCGAGAGTTCGCTAGGCATAGACAGGGAATTGGTAGCTGTAACTTTACGGCTTTGGGACTTTGTTTTTTTTGATGAACTCAGCTGTTCATTAAATTTCATTTGCACACAGCGACAAAAGGAATAATTTAATCACCCCATCGTAACCTCTGCACGAGCTAACTGGAAGTTTATCCAGTTTGAATGTTTAGGCCGATGGATTCCAGCAAAGTAGCTTGAGCCAGCAGCATCCTATTCAAGCTCTCTTCGTCCGGATGATCCCAGCCGAGAAGATGAAGCAAACCGTGAGCGGCTAACCAAGCTAGCTCGATTTGCAAAGGATAGCCCTGCTGTTGAGCCTGTCGCTGGGCGGTATCGACGGAAATTACTATATCACCGATATACAAAGGTAGGGACTCCCACATTTCATCTAGCTGGGGAGAGTCTACCTCCAAAGCCGCAAAAGCCAGAACGTCTGTCGGCTTATTTTGGTGGCGGTACTGGGAGTTGAGTGTCTGAATTTCTGCATCGTCAGTCAAACGGAGACTCAGTTCGTAGCTTTGGCTTGGGGAGATATCCGGTTGCAAAGTTTCCAACCAAGCATGGAACCAAGTTTGCCAGGTGTCGGCACTAATTCCCGTTGACTGGGAAGATGTTTCCAAACAATCCTGTACGCTTACTTCTACTTCCACACCTCTTCCTCTCAGCGAGTTAGGTAGGAAAGACCGATGAGGACGCTCAGCAAGGCAACGGTTGTCAGTACAAAATGTTTTAAGGAAGTACCCCGCTTTCGCACCATGTTACGCATTGCCAGTTTGACGTAACTGGGTTGAGGTTCGGTCGCAGACGCTGATGCTGAGGCTGTTGCGGTTTCGGTTTCTGTTTGTTCCGAGACTTCGGTTGCTGAAGATGATTGGCTCATGGGAATTTTGGATTCTAGATAAGAGGATTTTAGATTTTAGACAATAGAGGGAAAAAATTCTTCCTATAAATGTAACAGTTTGTTTAGCAGTTAGTAGTTTAGCAGGAGGAGCAGGGGAGCAGGAAAGCTTATGGAGTGGGGGAGTGGGAGAGCTTATGGAGTGGGGGAGTGGGGGAGTGGGGGA
>NZ_JACJPW010000144.1 GCF_014696265.1 Aerosakkonema funiforme FACHB-1375
TGTCAATTTTTACAATACATTTGTACTATCCGTGGGTAGCGATCGCACTCCTGCAAGTGCCTTAACAAAAGTTCATACAGTGTCGATTACTTTTGTCCGACTACTTAGCGACAAAGGAAGCGGCTATGCGCTACCTGGAACCCATTGCCCTCGATACTGAAGAGATGTTTTTGAGTTTTATGGAGTTTCGGGTTAAAGCACCGCTACTGAGTGAAGCCGATCGTTCCACCTTAGCTTTAGCTCGTCACCGCGTCTTATTGTGCGTCAGTGATGACAGGCGGATGATTGAGGTCTGCGAAGAATACGGCATTGCTTACATTCGGATGTTGCGATTATTGAGCCAAATGGTACAGACCGGACACAGGACGGTTGAAGAGGTCATAGAGATGGCTGATACCTTAGTCAACGAGCGGGGGAAATGGATTGCACAGACAATTTTGTCAAGCTGGAAGCGCTCATTACATAACTTCTAAATAATTCAAATTCTAAAAGATGTTAAATGGGTTCTATAGAAGTATCGAGAAGAACATCCCCTCCAATTAGAGGGGTTTAATTAACTAACCAAAAATACCGTCCTTGGTGAAGTTTACTCTAAGCCTCCACTCCTAGCATCAAGGCAGCAGTAAACAGATACCACCTTATGGTCAGACCAAAAAAAGTTGCTGTACCCGATGCTATAGCAGTAATGGATTTTGGTGGTTTATCCACCAGAGTGTTTTACTTTGGGTCGCACAAGAGCCAAACCAATTCCTTCATCATGGAATCGCAAGTAGGGCCAGTGAGCCGAGATACAGCCAACGCCTACACCCTGCCCAACTTGACCTCCACCTCTCCCGAAAACATTGCCTGGGTTGCCATCAATAACGATTGTCGAGCAGTCGGTTACTTAGCTGCATCTCAATTTAACGCTCATATCGGATTGAATGGCCTCAAATACAGCAGTGCCTTGTACAAAGCCTTAGCAGCTTTATGGGTAATATCACAAAAATTAGACTTAGGCCATCACTTCAGTATAGCGATCGCAGTCTTCCTACCCCCAGGCGAGTTCAATGACTCCAAACAATTCTTCGAGCTATTGAGTCGCGCCGCAGCTTCCTTTGAAACACCCACTGGCAGATTCTCAGTCAAACTCGATAAAACCCAAGCTTTGCAAGAAGGGGGCGGGATTTCCATCGTTCACAATAGCAAACTCGGAGCCGCTTTCAAAACCAGGGTAACAGCCTTTGCAATGGTGGGATTTCGCAACGCCTCTTTAGTGGTAGCAGCTAGAGGTGCTGTTGGTAAAGGCAAAACCTCCGACTTAAGCATGGTGCGAATGGTCGAACTCGTACAAGAACGCACCTCTAACTACGATCTGGCTCGGTTAGCAGAGGCGATCGCTATTTCAGGCGATCGATACAACCGTCCTTACTTCTACCGTATCGCACGCAATCGAGATGAAGCTGCTAGAGAGCGAGAAGTAGACGAATTGATTGCCGCCGTGAAGCAATCTCGCTCTGACTATGCAAGGATGTTAACTCATTGGCTCGATGAAGTGCTACCCCCCGATACCGATGAAATCGTCTTTTGCGGCGGTACAGCTGAATACGTCAAACCTGAGTTACGTTCTCACTATTCCCGTTACGCTCAATCTTGGCACGCAGGTATCTCAGTACCACCAGAATTAGACCCAAATGGATTAGGACATCGTTTAGCAGATGCTTACGGTTTGTTTATTTATTTCAAATCTCAATTTGAGGGATTGCGTAATAAGGCTACTCAAGCAACTGAGGTCGAATCAACAGAGGAAATAGCTGAGTCTTCTGACGAACTTACTGAATCTACTGCGGAACTTGCTGCTGAATCGACTACCAAAACAACTGATATAGAATCCCCTCCTGTAGCGGCGGTCAGTGCGAAAGATACAGGTGAATTGGATGCCGTTTCCCTATTATCAGGACCTTATCGAGGAAGCGGAAAGAAAAAAGAAAACAGTGAGTCATGTTTAAATGGAAAAATCAGTCATGAGTGAAGAAAAACAGCGGGTTTGGTATCAACTTCGGTGTCAGCCGTATATTGATTCTGATGAAGGAATTTTATTGAATTACCTGCTCAATCATCCTGTTTACGACTCTAAAGAAGCTGCATTTAAAGCGTTTAAGGCATTTTGGAAAGCTTTAGCTTATCAAAAAACGGGTACAGCTTCTTCCGAACAAATTCATCAATTGGGCTGGCATTGTATTGATGCCTTACTCAATCATGTAGATTATCTTTGTGCAAGCTTGGAGTTAAATCGACAACAGTTAGGGTCACTATTAATTGCCAGAGGCTGCGCTCATCATCCTAAATGTGCGCCTTACTTTTTAGGCTTGAAGTATCAAACTGAGAGTGCAAGTCAGCCAGTTTTTCCTTTCCCTACTCAGAGAGAGCCAATCAGTAAGTTAGAAGAGCCAGCAGTCGAGCCTGATGACTTCACAGCGGATACAGATGGATTTAATTTAACGAATTTCGACCCAGCAATGCTCGGCCCCACATTTAGTTAGTACCAGGAGATATATGCCAAACAGAATTCATTTAGTAGACGGGGAGAAAGGCGGAATCGGCAAATCGATGTTTACTTGCGTGCTAGTCGAATACAATCAAAAGTACGACCTCCTTTACACCCTCATTGATGGGGATTTCAAAAATGCTGACGTACAGCAACGCTATCCCGAACATGAAGCGCAAGTAGTTGCTTTAGTCGAAGATGAAGAAAACTTCTTTGACATCGATATCATTTTTGAAACTGCCTTAGAAACTCCAGTCATCGTCAATCTACCCGCTCGCGCTTATGGCATTATCAACAAATGGATTGATGAAGCTGGCTTAGTTTCCCCCGACTTTCTAGAAAAGTCAGGAGTTGATATCTGTAAGTGGTTCTTATGTAGCGGTACGCCTGATAGCATCAAAATGTTTATGGACTCCTTCAATTGTTTTGAAGGTCAACTAAAGCACGTTTTGGTACGTAACTTTGGTGTTTGCAAAGATTGGTCACATATGCAAGGCCATGACGACATCTTGCAACTCATTAACAAACACCAAATCCCCGTCATAGACTTTCCCAAACTCAGTGCCAAAGAAAGGAAGTTTATCGAAACGAAGCGATTGTCTTTCTCTCAAGCAATGAACCATCCAGACTTTTATTTGATTAGCCAACAACGCCTGCACACTTTTCTCGAAGAATCCTACAGTCTAATCGAAAATGTCGGATTGTTTAATGATGCACCAAATCGCTTGATTCAACCTAACATAAATACCACTCCACCTTTAGCCAAACAACCAGATAAAACTGTTGCTTGATGTCTATCAATGCAGTTGATTAACAAAACACCCAGATTGTTCTTCAATCTGCGGTGTACTTATTATAACCTTATTTGGGAGTTAATACAATGCAATATGATGACATTTTAGAAACAGACGAATTTGGTGAAGAATTAGGTAGGACTGAACTAGCTGAACCAGAAGATACAATACCAGAAACAGATAATAAATTTACTTACAAACAAGAGTTTTGGGAAGCTATTGATGATGAACTGAAAACAAAGCGATCGCAGCATGAATCGCCTCTATCTGCCCCACCAAAATACGAGCGAAATACCGAATCATTAATCAGCCAAGTGCTGAAAGGGAAAGACCACGAATTCCGCGCTAATGTCATCAACACAGCTTACCGATACGGTCTAGATAAAAATGACCCCCTTTTAATCATTTTACTGGCTACAGGTCAGCTAGAACTACTGTTAGAACAGAAACCAGATGAGATTGACAACTTCTTTAAAGAGTGGCAATCTAAATGGCGAGCGGACTTAAAAGATTCTCAAGCAATTATCAGCCAAGAAATAGAGCAAGTACAACAGTTTGTTGATAATTGGGCGCAGTCAAGTCGAGAAGTTCTAGAACGTCAGAGTAAAGCAGCAATTAAAGTACAAAGCCGCAATATTTCCAATTCAGTTAAAACCTTAGTGCGACAAGCTGCATTAGAAAAAGTAGCTCACGATATTTGGTCGGTGATTTTTGGCAGTGGTGTAGTGTTTGGTGCGATCGCAATTGGTGTATTCGTTGGATTAGCAATCCCTCGCTTTACTCCATCACCAGAACTCGACCCAACTGGACTCCGACAGCTAACACTGAAAGAAGCAGCAGCATTAGAATGGGGTTTAAGCAACGAGGGCCAATTTGCTCAAAAGAATGCCGATACTATTCGCTGGGCAATGAGTAATGAAGGGAAATACGCTCGTCAGTTTATGAGTTGGAATCAAGCACTGTTGAGTGAAAAGAATGGCAAAAAGCTGTGTGAAACTGAAGTTAGCCGTTTGGGAGTTACTTTAACAGTTGAGGGAAAAGCTTCCAAAGGAGGATTTTGTACTTTGTGGACTCGTTCTCCCAAAGAAAGACAGTTTAGCAGTAATTAAATATAGCTATTAATTAACAGGGTTGCTCTCATCTGTCAGTAGCGATACTGACAGCAACTTACCATTAACAACGTTAACATTATAGCGTTTGACGAAATGAGGATTAGCCCATTGCTCGAAGGCTAAAATACTATCTGTATTCCAGCGTAAGTTAGAAATCGGTCGCCAGGGTAAAAAGCACTCACTTTTCAATTCAAATACTTGACCTGTTTTTCTACGTTCCACAAATATCCTATCTTGACATTGTTCGGATATTCCTGTTCCTGGCAATGGTACACAAGCGATCGCCACTCTGAATGTATTACTTTGATTGCTGGTAGTTTCCGTTAGCTGCATCGAGCGCAATGGTATTGGAGTCTGCACTATCCTAAAATCCTGGCATTCGCTTTGATTGAGAGTGTTGGAGCAAATAGCGATCGCTTGATTGCTTGGAGCAAAGTATACTGCTAAATAAACAACTGCAATCGACAACAACTTTTTCATCTTTGATACCTACGATCGATTCACTGATATAGCCGATAATTCAAATGTAACTTGCCATCCCAAGTCCGGCTGAATTAGAGCTTGGTTATCCAACAAAAGACAAGAAAATTTACTATTGTTTGTGGTAGTAGGTAATTGCTGTAGATATGTCTAGTGTAAAATCAAATAGTGAAGCTGGAGGGAATCGAACCCTCAAAAAGGCCATCGTCTTAGTGAGGCTGCCTTTACCTTTTGGCCACAGCTTCTTTTCAGCTACTAACCCGCTAGGGGCTAAAAAAAGAAAAACCCTCAGTCTAAAACTGAAAGTTTTGTTAGTGATTGCTACCTGTCTATTTAATTTCCAGCGCTATTTCATACAAGATTTGAGTATGGCACTTGTCTGGTTTTGAGTTATCTGTTTGATAATTCTCTTGGTCAATACAAAAACACATCAAATCAGTTACTACATCATCCTCAATGTCTTTAGCCAGCTTAATAACTCGCCTCAAATAAGCTCTTTCCCAATCTTCTAATTTACAAGTTTGTTGTTTCTGATACGCTTTCAACAGTTTGCCTAGCCAAGCTTGGTAACAGTCAAGAGATTCTGCTAATGTTTTAACTCGAAATCTTGCTGTTCCTGGCTTATGGCTGAAGGGATTACCGAGGCCGAGGTCTTCAATACTACGACCTCGACCACAGTACAAAACACCTGGTTTGTTGAGTAGTTTGGAATTGTATCTTCGGATGTTAATTATTGCTCCACCAAACAATAACTGCGCCCTAATTGTGGCACTCGCTGTTTTAGCTAGCTTGCAGAGTTTGCTGAATACTTGGTATAAGTTGCTGCTGCCTATCCTCTAGATGCTTCTTGATTTGCGATCGCAACCAAGATGTAGGTGCATCCTTACCGTTAATTTTAAGCCGAATGCGATCGCTTTTTGGCAAAGTTGCGTTCAAAGAGCGAATAACTGCACGACATTGGCGAAGGGTAAGTTTCTCAATTTGACCTAATTCTAGCACTTCAAGAGTAGTACAATTGGTATTAGTACTACTTGTCTCGACTGTGCAGATAGTGGTGTTTGTGGTGCTTCTTTCTGTTGTGTTTGTTGCATCTGTTGAAACTGTTTCCGTTTGTTCCTCTGTTTGGCTGGTGAATACAGTTGGTATGGTTTCAGATGCTGGCGACGCTAGCTGTTTAGCAAAAGCACCAATGAAAATGTAGTGAGCGAAGATACCACCATAGCCGATAATGGCTACTGCTTCGATTGCGAAAGTCAGAAAATCTTGCAATTCTTGATACATTTGCGTTCACTCAAACTTTTTTAGGGTAGCGGCAATCGCCGCTAGAAATTAAATCTGCCCTTAACTAAAAACCTTGGAATTGACCTTTTAGAGGTATTGACAGCAAAGCAACTGAATTGGTACTTGCTAGTTTCAAATTCTTAAGTACGATCGCTAATCCAAAGTTAAGCAGGTATAGTTTGAATCACCCAAACCCAAGAATCAGTTTTCAGATCGGGCCACCTTTGGAGTAGGTAAACCTTGTGATTCATTGTTGAAATGACTCCTGAAAACGAATAAATTTTTAATCACTTTTACCAGCCGTTGCTCTTGAAATAACCCATTGGGCTGGGGAAGGTTTTGTTGGTAAGTAAAAAGCAAATTGACCAGTTCAGAGAACCAAGTTAGCTACTTCGTCGCTTTAGAAAATTTGGTTTGAAGGGTGAAAGTAAGGGGTGTTGAAGGCGATCGCACTTGGCAGAAAATTCATCACTTAGAATGATTGGCATTTTTCTTACTAGCAGCGATAGCGGCTTTTTGTTGGCTATTGATGGGGTGGGTGGGGGGTCAAAGAAAAACCGCTTTAAGCGGCTTTTAAATTGATTTAATAGATTCGATCTTTATTTGATGAAGTCGTCATTATCATCATCTTCTTCATCTTTAGCATTCCGTTTAGATGCTTTTCCTGCATCTTGCACATTCGGGGCATTAAAAGTCGTTAAGTTAAGTATTGTGGGCAAGAAGGTAGGTGGGGCTGTAATAATACTCAATTGTTATTGCATAGATCGGGGTTGATGATGGTAAGCGTCTTATGTAACGCTTTTTGGAATAAAAAAAGCAGCAAAGGTTACATAAGACAAGCAAAACTGTTGACTATCGCAGGTCGAGCTATAGATATATATTTGTTCGGTTCTCTTTGGCTGAAATTAGTCTTATGTAACGCTTACATTACTTTGACCGTTACATAAGACAAGCTCAGATTAAGAAGTGCTTGCCATGCGATCGCACTACTGTAATTCAGTTTTCTTCCTTTCCGATCAAATCTGCGTGGCTACAGTTGAGGACAAGTGGTAGGGCATCCCAATGGTCGAGACGAATGTTAGGGCGCTCTGTGGCTGTCTTCCATTTGTAGACAGTTTTCGGATGTGGCGCTCTACCAGTCAGTTCCCCAAGTCTGGTGGCTAACTCTTCATCGCTTATTCTTCTGTCAGCCATAATTGCTGCCAGATTCCATTTTCCAAGCAGCAGAACTCGTCTAGCCATTCCAATCCCTATTCTTGAGGCTTTTACACTTAGCTTTACTTAACAGCTTATCACAACTATTAACGCACCATTAGAGCGTTAGTGCTACAATGGTGCATATAGAGGCTAGAAAATTTCTGACCTGCTTTCTGGGGATGTGAGCGATCGCAATTCACTCTTATAGGCGCGGAGGTTAAGCAAGTTAATGAAACTGACGCCAAAAGAAAAAGTTATTCGGCTTTTAGAGCGCTGGAACTCCGATGAATTAAAACAGCTTCAAAGCTGGCTATCTGTTCGCATTGAACAATTAGAATCTTTAGCACAAGAGTTTGAGTTACCACCTGTTAAGTCGGGACGAATTGCACTCAGCGTGCGTCGCTTTAACTCGATTGTCTACCGTTTAGAAAAAGTTCGCTGCGGAAAGGAAAACTGCCGTCGTTGCCCGCATGGTCCGTATTGGTACGGTTACCAACGAAGTAATGGAAAAGTAGTCAGTTTTTATGTTGGGAAAGAATTGCCATTAAATCTTATGTAACGCATGAACTACTGTATACGTTACATAAGACAGATTTTATATAAAACTGAATCTAAACATCTTATGTAACGATTGTGAGGGTATAGACGAAAAGCATCGTTACATAAGATAAATGGATTGGAAAGGATTTAACACTTTTTTGGAGATGATTCGATCGAATAGTCCAAATTACTTGCGACCAGAACCCGGTTCGGTTAACTGGCGGTGCTGTGAGGCGTTGACGGTATCCGGTAACACCTTGCTGACATTGCCCTGAAGCTTGGTTTTGATTTACCTGCAATAATGGCATCTTTACCTGCCATTATTGCCTCAAAACCTTGTTTCGCCACCAGTGCTGGGTCGTCCTTTTCGCCTGCACCTGCCTTGGTATCATCCATCCCGGCACGGTGGAAAAAGTTGGTATCGGTTGGCCCTGGCATCAGTGAAGTAACGGTTACGTCTGTATCTTTTAACTCGTTACGTAGTGCCTCGGAAAACGAGTGGATAAAAGCCTTAGATGCTGCGTAGACAGCCTCGAATGGCCCAGGCATGATGGCAGCAATGGATGAGGTGAAGAGAATGCGACCTTGACCGCGTTCAACCATATCTTTCACTACCCGTTTGGCAAGATGCACGGAGGACACGACGTTTAGGTTAATCAGATTCAGTTCGTCTTCGAGGTCTGTTTCGCGGGCAAAGTCGCCCCCAACGCCAACACCTGCATTAATTGCGATCGCATCTACCGGTCTACCTGTAGCTTTAATTTGTTTGTAGAGCGTCTCGACTCCATCATAAGTAGCTAGATCTGCTTCTACTGTCTCAACGAGAGCGCCATTATTCTCAAAGTCTCGTGCTGCTTCATTAATGCTCGATCCGGTAGCTCTAATTAGCAGGTCGAAACCGTTTTGGGCAAACTGTTTGGCAAGTTCATAGCCGATGCCATTAGAAGCACCTGTCACAACAGCTAGAGGGCGGGTCAACGAGTTGTTCATAACTATCCTTTAATTGCGATCGCTCTACAGTTCGGCAAGTCTTTTTCTTGCTACTTTTGAATTTTCGTAAACTTTCAATTTTTACAATCTTAAGGAGATATTTATAAGTAAAACGTCTTTCTCTAGACGTATCGCTTCTGAAATATTCTACTTTGATGATTATAAAGTAGATTGCACAGAATGGTACGAGCGGGCATAATCTCACTCAATTAGTATCAATTATAAATCAGCTAATTCAAAAGCGTCTTTCTGTAATTAACTCCAACAGAAAGACGCCGCTCTATCTCTAACTTAAGCTAGAAGATTTAGCTATTTAATTGCCAAAACATTAAACTACTTCTTCTTGACGCTCGATAACTAAAGTAAGCTTAGCACCAAAAACAGCAACGGCTGCTACCACAGTTGTGACTGGAAACAAAAGCGTAGCACCTGTTAAACCTAAAGCAGCGGGAATCAAAGGAACTTTAACCAGCGTATTTCCCTGCTTTCCCTTCACTACAACTTGGCGTATTTTGCCTTGATGAATGACATTTTTGAAGAAGCCTAGTACCCGCTCGTGATTGATGTTGAATTCTTCTACCCGTTCTTTTTCAGCACTTTCCGATTCAACGGCTGTGCTGTCAACAACCACAGTGGTTACTCGGTCTTCAATTCGTTCAAATTGTGCGTTCATTTTTTGCTTAAGCGGTCACATTCAAACCGCCCCAAACCTTGATGATTTAATTCTGCCAATTCCTAGCTGGGAGCCACAACGAAGAAACCACACTCTTCAGGTAGTATTTACCCTATAAAGCCAACTGCTTCGCACCAAGATTGTGCAAATATTCCATCCGGGTGATGACTCCACTCTCGCAAAGCCTCAACCATCTGCGTTAGCGTCAATTTAGAAGACCATCCCTTTTCTGGCGCACCTTCAATCTTTTCTGCCGCCTCAATCCTAAACGCCAAGTATTCTGTAGCTTGACTTAATGGCTCATAACACTGATAAGATGCAGAAAATTCGCTGTTGCTAAAACCCGCTTTTTTGAGCAAAGCTTTCAATTCCCTGCCAACATAAGGATTTCCGCCATTCTGCTGCTGGAGAAACTGGTAAAATGCGATCGCTTCTTTCACTTGTGGCGTCTCAGGCGCAATCAAAAATCCGCCCCAGTCAGGACTGCGAATACCCACTTTACCCCCTGGCTTTAAAACCCTCTTTATTTCCGATAAAGCTTTCAGGGGTTCTGCTAGATGCTCGAACAAAGCATGAGAAAATACAGCATCAAAAGAATTATCTGGAAACGGTAGATTGTAAATACTTCCTTCGATGAAATCAGCATTGCTGATACCCTGCTTTTTAGCATTTTCGATCGCTATATTAATTTGCGATATCTCCCGGTCAATTCCCGTCACCGTACCCGGAAAAATAATTCCTGCCAAACCTAAAGTAATTGTACCCGGGCCACAACCGCAATCGAGCAATTTCATCCCCGGATATAAGTGAGGAATAAAAAATGCTCCATGACTTTCAACTGTGCGCTGCGCCATAAAATATGTTGCATTGCTCGAATACCCAGGCGTGTAATTTTCTCGCATCAATCTAACTTGTGAATTATCTACTTACCTGCATCATAAGTAGACTCTTTTTAGTTGTCCAATATATATTTATGAGGAATTGAGACTTTTAAGATATCAAATCAGTGGAACTGCGACACTTGCGCTATTTCATTGCGGTAGCTGAAGAACTGCACTTCAGCAAAGCCGCCGAACGACTCCACATCGCTCAACCGCCTTTAAGTCAGCAAATTCAGCAATTAGAAGCGGAACTCGGTGTAGAACTGTTTCAACGCAAAACTAAGCGACAGGTGCAGCTAACAGACGCCGGAAGGGTGTTTTTACAGGAAGCTTATCAGCTATTAACTCAATTAGAACAGGCGATACAAGTGACTCGGCGCGTGGGACGAGGGGAGGTGGGACAATTGCGAGTGGGATTTATCAGTTCTGTGACTTATGACGTACTACCTGCTATCCTGCGGGAATTTCGAGAAGAATTTCCAGATGTTGAGTTGGTGTTGCTTGAGTTAACTACCATAGAACAAGAGCAGGCGTTAAGAGACAATCGCATTGAAGTGGGATTTGTCCATCCGCCTTTGGAAGATGATACTCTAAGCTGGGAGTGCATTCAGCAACAGCCTTTGATTGTGGCATTACCTGAAACTCATCCGTTGGCTGTACAAGAACGGGTCAAGGTAAGTCAGTTAGCAGAGGAATTTTTTATTTTGTTCCCACGCCAAAAGGGGTTAGGATTGTACGATCGCATTCTAACTCTCTGTCAGCAAGCAGATTTTACTCCCAAGGTAGGACAACAAGCGATCCAAATGCAGACGATTATTGGTTTAGTATCTGCCGAAATGGGGATTGCCATTGTCCCATCTTGCTTGCAAAATCTTCAAAGGTCTGGGGTAGTTTATCGTAGCTTTGAGGAAGAAACACCGTTAGTAGAAGCGGCGGTAGCGTGGCGAGAAGGAGAAGAAACACCCATCGTGCGGCAATTTTTGCAAGTGGTGAGACAAGTTTGCACTAAAAGCTTTTCGTAAAATTTAATTAATTTAACCCAGACAAACTCCTATGACTCTACCGATTAAAGAAATTGTACTAGCTCCCGGTGAAGGTAATCATCTGATTATCGGTAACAGCGAAGTAACATTTAAAGTAGTAGGTGCAGATACTCACGGTCATTTAGGTTTGTTTGAAAATCTTATTCAGCCTGGTGGAACTGCACCCGAACTGCATATTCATCGCCAGATGGAAGAAATGTTTTATGTTTTAGAAGGAGAAGTTGAGATTCAAGTGGGAGAACGTATAGTACAGGGTCAACCTGGTGCGTTTGTGCTTGTACCTCGGAATACGCCTCACACATTTTCTAACCGAGGAACCAAACCTGCTAAATTGCTAATTATGTTTTGTCCGGCTGGTGAGAGAGAAAAGTATTTTGAAGGTTTAGCTGAATTGTTAAAAGAGGGAAATAAGCCTTCTAGAGAAGCACTTGTTGACTTGATGCGTCGATTTGACCAAGAACCAGTAACTTAACCTAAATATGTTATTACTTTGCTGTCTTTCTTGTTTGGTTGGGTAGATTTGTACCTACCCAACAACTTGTGTGACTTAAGTTTGACTTTCTCTGATTTACTTGAAATTTGTTACGGAAGCATTCAAGTAAAATCCTCCAAATTAAACAAAGTCATCTGTTTGGCTGACGTTGTATTCTTCTTCGGCTTGCGTTTACCCTGCACGATTTCTTGAATCACTGTTTCCGGCTGCATAGTTTGTTCAACTATTTCAAAACTTTCACATTTTACCTGTTCGCTCTTTTCCTCTTGCTCTGCATTTTCAACTGATTCAAACCATTCTTCGTACCAATAAACCGCATTCATCGATTTAGGCTTTTCGGCTAATAAGGTATTACCAAGCCACAGGTCAGTTTGACCCAACCACCAAATCGGAATTGCCAACCAAGGCGCGTACAGAAAGAACTGAAACAAAGCGCACTTCAACAAAATCGGGTCGATATCCTGACCGATGCCACACAAACAATAATTAGATTGTGCCAACATCAAAGTACCCGTACCGCAAGCAGGTTCATTAAAGCTAGAAGTTCGGTCTGTCTTTTCAGCGCTAATTACTTGAGATATGAAGCTACCGACTACTAGCGGTGTTGGGTAAAATCCAGCATTCCTCTGCGCCTTTTTTCCACAAATATCGGGTAGTATTCTACCTAAATAATCTTCAGGATACAGTAAAAGAGCAGACAAATCGAACACCTGGTAAAGACGCATCGATGCTCCTTCACAACTTGCTGGTTCTTTTGGTAGACTTTTGTAAGCAGGATGACCGAAACCGAATAAAGCCCAATCCAAGAAATATTCGAGATATTCCCACGCACTCCAACTTCGCCATTCTCCATGCTTGGGAACACAATTAAGAGTATTGTTCAGCATATTTTCTGCTACGCTTGAATACTCCCAATCGATTTGGGGAATAGGTTCATTTGGTAGTGTCTCATGAATGACAAACTCCGGCAATGGTTCGGGTTTTCTACCTTCTAAGAGAGCTAACATGGGTTCCATTTTCCACCGATTCCATGCGTGCGCCGGAATTAATTGACATCTCCCCCAGTAATCCCATCTTCCCCAAAGACAACGGTCTACTTGCGCCAGAATTGGCATCATCCAGCCATGTGCTAAATTCCGATTGAACTTAGGAATTAAATCTTTCCTGGTTTTAATGTGGTAGGATTGTTTTTGAAAGTGTTGTCGAAGTTCGATGCGAGCTTTCGTGTCAATTATCGGGATTTCAACTACTGTTTCCACGGGTTATACCTTGAAAAGTTGTGCCACCCGTTTACCGCGATCGCGGTAAAAAATATGACTGGGAATCTTTTTAAAAGCGAATTAATGGCTTATCGATTCAAACTTGAGTCATATTTTCTATTTTTTTTCACCAGCCGCAGCTAAATATTCGGTATTTCGCACAACCTTTTATCGAGCCTAATCAGTATTATCGAACAACGAAAACTCGACTTCTAGCGCGGCTCGCCCCCACATAATAAAGCTGATTAGTAGCGCGAATGCTGTCCCTGTACTCCTTAACAAACTTAGCCTTTTGAGCCGGAAAAAGTCGAGCAAAATGCAGAGATTTCGTCGCTACCTTTTTACAGATATCCTTGCTATCAATCGCCACTTCTGTAAAAGTAGATCCCTGTGAATTATGCACCGTAATCGCCCAACAATTACGCATATCTGCAAAAGTTTCACAATGATTGTACCATGCCTTCCATAAACTGGGATTAATCTTCGCATTCCGTAGCAATCTGGTATTATCTTGCTTGAATCTGCGAACACTATCTTCATGCAGGATGTAAATTTGGCGGATATATCCCGACTCTGTTTTTACCTTAACATTCCAAGCTTTATACCCCGAATATCTATCTTCTCCAAATTCAACTACTTCCACTTCTGTTGAAGTCGGTAGGGTAATAGTTTTTCCATCCGGCGCAATCACGGGTGCTTTACTAATCAACCTTTCCCCAATCACGAATCTAGGAGCGTTTTTTCCGTAAACTTTAGCTCTGATTTTACTATTCCAGTAAGCAACCCGTTCGTTAGTGTAACAGAGAATGCGAAAGCAATCGGGGTCTCGTTCAAATTTGGAAGAAAACTTCTTTAAAGCATATTTTAACGTAACCGTTCAGGGGGGGTAAAATAGCTTCAAGCGTATGCTCTATATCCCTTTCAGCTTTTTAAGCTGAAAATATGATTATCAATAAAATCTAAAAAAAGTGATTTATTGACAGTATAAGCTATTTAAAAACTAATCAAAAAACTACAGGTAGCGTTCTTTGATTAGTTTAAACGCTACCTGTACCCCGTGAACGGTTACATTTTAACAGAGTTTGTTCTCTTACTAGGAATGCTCCGTTCTTCTTAGAAGCACTGAACTTGGAAAATGGCTCGAATACCTTTTTACTTTTGGCAGCCGTTCGACAAGCAGTTACAAATTCCAACAACGGACTACCCGCGCCTTGTCTGACTACTTCTGTTAAAATAGCCTTGTCAGCTACGTTGAAAGATTGCGATTTTTTCTCGTTTATCTCTTCGTTTACAGGTGGCAATTGAGCCGAGTCGCCCATTACAATCAGTTGTCGATTGTTGCCTATAATTAAAGTACCAGCAATTCTCTCTTGGATAATGCTCCACAGTTCCTCTGTCACCATACTGCACTCATCTAGAAAGATGGTATCGTACATATAGAGTAGCGACGGAGAAACTTGCTTGAGAATTTTCTTTTGTCCCTGTTTTACCGGGGCTAATCCTAATAGCTGATGGATGGTCATAAAGTCTACTCCTCTGACTCCCTTTTCAGTAGCCATCCGTTGCAATACTCCTACTGCTTTATTAGTTGGAGCCGTGAATACAACCCTCTTTCCAGCACTGACTAACTGTTCTGCAACCAAGTTAACAATGGTCGATTTCCCCGTTCCAGCATATCCAAATAATCCGAACATCCGTTTGTCACTATTTAGGAATTCAGCAATTTTTTGGAGTGCTTGGTCTTGTTGAGAAGTTAATTGAAAATTCGGTCTGACAAGTGTTTCAATCATTTGAGTTAAGTTAATTTCGCTAGATTTAAAACACCTATCAGCGTTAGCTGTTTTTTGGTTAAATTAACTTCACGATTTTTAGGTTAATTTATGTTTGTACAAACTTAACTTGTCTCCTAGAGGATGACTTAAGTATTTAAATTAGAACTGTTCAATATAAACAATCTCCTTAGCTATTAAATACAAGTATAATTGATTGAGAATTAAATTAGGCTATAATATCACTAACCATCAGTAAGAGGATGATATGAATACTTCATTTTCCCTGAAGTCCTTTGCTTGACAGATTTATATATGGTTAAAATCGCGTTAGCCAAATCAGAAGTCGAAATTGCACGTTGCTTCCCAGTTATGCAACAACTACGCCCTCATCTAATTGAAACTGATTTCATTACTCGTGTCAGACGACAAGAACAGCAAGGCTATTGTTTAACATCTTTGGAAGATGAGGATACCGTTAGAGCGGTCGCGGGTTTTAGACTTTCTGAAAGTTTGTCTTGGGGAAAATTTTTATACGTAGATGATTTAATCGTTGCTGACGAACAGCGTTCGAGAGGTTACGGTCAAGCACTATTACAATGGCTGATTAATTATGCCAAATCCCACGATTGCCAACAATTACATCTTGATTCCGGCGTTCAACGTTTCGCCGCTCATCGTTTTTATTTTCAACAAAGGTTAGAAATCAGAGCTTATCATTTTACTATCGATATCAGCACTATTTATGGTTAGCAAGAAACTAATAATATAAAGCTAGATTAAAAAATCAAGCGTCATCTTTATAACAGACGACTTATGGAAGTAAAGAAGGAGAAGCTTTACCTTCACGAGCGTTGTTCACCGCAGTTGCGATCAACTCCAAGATATTGCGCTGCCCTTGATTTAAGTGTAGTAACCACGTATAATCCACTCAGTAGTGCTACTGTGGCCATTGATTTGTGACCAATTCTATTGATTTCAAATATCTTTAAAAAGGTCAAACTCATAGAGTGTATGGATTTGAGCGATTGATAGCCTATTGGGGCAATACATCTGTTGTTTAGATAGACTATGATTATAAGTATGAAGTCCAAATGAGGTATTCCATGAGCCACACCAAGACCCCAGGGAAAACCCTCAACCAAGCTGAAAATCATTACAGCGATGGTACTGAACTGGTTCCGGCTGAAGTTCAAGCCAAGATCCGTCATGATAAGGCTCAATTGATTGATACTCCTTTTGCAGTTGGCTACACGATCGATGACGAAGGGTTAATCAATAACTTTGCAATTGAGCCAGATATATACCCATCAGATTATCCTTCACCCCGACAACAGCAGCAATATAAGGTTCTAGGAGCAGCCGCTTTCTTTTTTGTTCTCATGCTGATTCTGACTTCTGTTCTCGTTAGTTAGGTATTTATAGTGTTGGTTAGATTGCATAGTACTGCTCCTTTGAATCTAAGCAAGATACTCTCACTACTTGCAAATTAAACCAGACCAGTCAAGCCATCCCTAGCAATTATTTCATTAATGCGGCTGCTCTTCTGTTTCACAAGAGTCGCATTCTTTCATGATTTTGAAGTGATTTAGCGCAATTAACACTTGGAATTTTTCGTGCTGTTCTTTACCGAATCTGCTCTATTTTTAAGGATAACAATATGGATGCTCAAGAAATTTTGAGACTCTACGCTACAGGTCACCGAGACTTTAGCCATGTCAGTCTGGTTCAAGTTTGTTTGACGAATGTAAAGTTAATTGGTGCAAAGTTAATTGGTGCTGAATTGGTTGGAGCAGATTTACGTGGGGTGGACTTAACTGAAGCTCACCTCAATCAAGCAAAGCTCAATCAAGCGAATTTAGCCGGTGCAGAAATGATTCAAGCTTGCCTAACTCATGCTGATTTAAGTGGTGCCTATCTGAGTGGGGCAGATTTAACTCATGCTGATTTAAGCGGTGCTGACTTGAGTGGTGCCAATTTGGGTGGGGCAAATTTAAAGAAAGCTGACCTCAGTAAAGCTGATTTGAGCGGTGCTGATTTACGGGGAGCTGATTTATGCGGTGCTAATCTAAGAGAAGCCGATCTCAGTAATACAAATCTAGATGGAGCCTATCTGGAACAGGCAGATTTAACCGGAGCAGATCTTGAGGGAGCCAAAACTGATAAGGCAGGACTCAGCGGGGCTAAGATGCCCGATGGGATGGTTCATGCCTGATTCTTTGAGTAATTCCAATCCGATGCTTCAACGCAGTGTGGAAGAAGTAGACTGCTCCGTGCAACAAGTCTATGACCTCTGGGCAAACTTGGAGAATGTACCCCGTTGGATGCCGCTTGTAAAAAGTGTCAAGCGATTAAAAAGTAACGACGAATTGTGGCACTGGACTTTCGGGTTGGGTTTTCCGTTATTAACCGAATATGTCACCTTTCCTTTGAAGCGAGTGCCCCTTCCCCACTCATTCTGATGCTGCGTCCTCGGAGTGGATTGGGGCAGTGGGTGGTTCGAGAAGAATATCAGTTTGAACCGACAGTACCAGTGGTGGAATATGTGGATAGTTATGGCAATCTCTGCCAACGCCTAATTACCCCGCAAGGCTTGTTTCGGGTCAATACAACTGCGATCGTGGAAACCTCGGACACTATTGATGTGCAACCGGGAGCCGCTTTTGTGCTAGTGCAGGAGCTACCAGACTACGCCCTTCAACGACTCGGATGGGTTGAAGAACATAAATCTGCAAATGGGTAGAGGTTAAAGCTAATCATTACAAACTACGATAGATATATACAGCGACAGCGCTACACGTTGCGAGGCAGCCAATA
>NZ_JACJPW010000145.1 GCF_014696265.1 Aerosakkonema funiforme FACHB-1375
AGGGTCACACCAACTTAATGGCACTGCCATCAAGGATTCGATGAAGCAGGAAGGAAACGTCAAACTCTCTATCAATCAGGCTTTCGAGGTCTGTGAGTAAGTTTGAGTAAGTTTTCCAGAACGGATTAGGATAAGGCTAATCGCGTTATCGGTCATTAGTCATTCCTTCAAAGTGATTAGCTTCGCGGTTGACAAATGGCTAATGACTGATGACTAATGACTAATTAGTGCTTTCAATCCTCAGCCTATGTCTTCCATGCGACGTTTGCTTACTGCCTTAGCTGTTACTGCGGTGCTTACCGGGGTTCCCACCATTACCTGGGCCGATGCCTTACCCGGATTCACCTTGTTTGGTGGCCCTCCTCGCGAAAACCAATTGCCCTTCAGGTTGGATTTCGGCGGCAATGCTAATGCTTGGGATCGTTATCGTTTGAGGATTCCCGCCAAAAAAATGAACTTGGCGGTGGCACAATTTTCGATTTCTTATCCGAATTATTACCGGGGTCAGTTCGATCCCAAAAAGGTTGAGGTGAGGGTTAGGGGTAAATCCGTGCCCCTACAAGAGGTAGTCTGGGATAAAGAAAACCGCGTAATTCAAATTTACCCGGTAGAGCCAGTGCCAGCGGGATACCAGGTGGAATTAGTTTTATCTAATGTGAAAAATCCAAATTTTGGCGGAATGTTCTACTTCAACTGTCAAATTCTCTCCCCTGGCGATGTGCCTTTACTGCGTTATATCGGCACTTGGATATTGAGTATTGATTAGCTAGCAACTTAACTGATAAGATTATAGATTGCGGCTTTTTTATCCAGTAAACTCGCCCGATCGGAGGAAGAACAATGACCAAACGCACGCTACACGGTACCAGTCGCAAAAGAAGAAGAACTTCCGGTTTTCGTGCCCGGATGCGTACCAAAAACGGTCAGGCAGTGATTAAAGCCCGTCGCAAAAAGGGTCGTTACCGTCTCAGTGTCAGCGGTTAAGTGCCATTTTCAGTGAGGGGGTGGAACGCCCAACGCCTGTGGCTTTGCCTAAAGCAAATCGACTTAAGCACCGAGACGATTTCAGTGCCGTATTCCGCAAGGGGATTCGTCGCAGCAGTGCCAACTTGACCTTGAGAGCCTTGAGAAAGTCAGCAGATTCCGATCGAGACAAGCATTATCCAGCAAAAGAGTCGGAAGTTCCGTCTCGCATCGGCATTTCTGTCAGCCAAAAAGTCAGCAAGCGGGCAGTTATCCGCAATCGGATTAAGCGGCTTCTCAGGGCTGCTTTTCGCCACCTACTTCCCCGCCTGAAAAAAGGCTGGTGTCTTGTGGTTGTCGTCAAACCGGAAGCACAACGGTGCGAATATCAACAATTTCTGCAAGAATTAGAGCAGTTGTTGGCAGAAGCTGAGGTACTAAATGGGCATTCGTGAGGACGTTTATTACGAAGGTGGCCCCCATATAGGGGATCTGATTATTAACATCCTGATCGGCCTGACGGTGATTGGCTTACCGTTAACAGTAGGGGCGATCGTCAGAGCTCTGTGGCTGCGCTACCGGATCACCAATCGTCGCATATCGGTGACAGGCGGTTGGATGGGACGCGATCGCAGCGACATCATCTACACAGAAATAGTTGATGTGAAGAAGGTTCCCCGTGGTATCGGCCTTTGGGGCGATATGGTGGTGACGCTCAAAGATGGCAGCCGCCTCGAATTGCGGGCTATCCCGAAGTTTCGCGAAATTTATGACTATATCTCTGAAAAAACGGCGACTAAATCTGCCAAAACAACAAAAGCTACCAGTTCCTAACAAAGCAGCCGGAAACGGGTCAGAGCTAGTAGCATTTTGCGATCGCTTTCTTTGGGATGGGGAAATCATCTCCCCTTTCATCTCGCGTGCGGCCACACCTGCCCCAGATTCCTGCCACTTAGCTAAATTAGATCTAGACAATACGACAATACAGCGCTTGTAGGTTGACTTCACACGCATGGATTTTGGAATCAGTTTTCTATCCAACAACGTAATGCTGCCGATCCTGGATTTCTTTTACGGGATCGTCCCCAGCTATGGGCTGGCCATCGTGGCGCTGACACTGGTGGTTCGCTTTGCGCTCTATCCCTTGAGCGCTAACTCCATCCGCAGTATGCGACGCACGCGGGTAACTCAGCCGGTCATGCAAAAGCGGGTAAAGGAAATTCAGGAGCGCTACAAAGACGAACCTGCCAAGCAGCAGGAGGAAATGGGCAAACTCTACAAAGAATTCGGCAACCCTTTAGCAGGATGTTTCCCTATTCTGGTTCAGATGCCGGTACTATTTGCATTGTTTGCCACCTTGCGCGGCTCTCCATTTTCTGATGTAAATTACACCGTCAACCTGCAAATTTTTCCCAAAGAGCAAATTGAGCAGATTCAACCCCAAGCCTTTGCCACCGCACCCCAAAATATCTACGTTGCCGATGGCGCTCACTATTCTATTGCAGCGCTGCTGCCCACAGGCAACCGCTTAGTTGTCGGTGAAACAGCCAAGGTAGAATTTCAAACGGTCGAAGGAAAACCGCTCGCTCGCCTCGATGCCGAGTTTCCCGAAACGCATATGACTCCTCGCTGGAAAATTATCAAAGGAGAGGAGCGGATACGAATTGATGAAAACGGCAACATACAAGCCTTAGAGCCTGGGGAGGCAACCATTCAGGGCACAATTCCAGGGCTGGCAACGGATAAAGGCTTTCTTTTCATCGACGCCCTCGGTCGCGTTGGTGCCGTCGATCAGAATGGAGTTATCCACTGGGATATTGTGGGTATGGTGCTGTTCTTCGGTCTTAGCTTATATCTAAACCAATTACTTTCAGGGCAGCAGGGTTCCACCTCCAACCCACAGCAGGATACAGTGAACAAAATTACCCCCATTATTTTTTCGGGTATGTTTTTGTTCTTCCCACTGCCTGCCGGGGTACTGATGTATATGGTGATAGCGAATATTTTCCAGACAGCTCAGACCTTTATTCTGTCACGGGAACCCCTACCGGAAAACCTCCAAAAATTAGTGGAGGAGCAGGAAAAAGAAGCAAATGCCAAAGGACGAGAGGCACTTCCCTTTGAACCCGGTCGTTCTAAGAAAAAAGCTTCAGGGTAATGTTCATGACTGATAGTCGAATGCAGCGGGGTCAAAAGTGGCTGGAAGAACTGCTGCGGTTGATGAAAATTCCTGCCAAAGTTAAGCCGGAAAAGCAAGAAAAGCTAGTAGATAATGAGGAAGAGCCAGAATCTGATAGCTACTGGTTGACAATTGACGAAACCAATCTGACGCCAGCGCAAATCCAAATTTTGATTGGTGCGGAAGGAGCAACCCTAGACGCAATTCAGTATCTAGCCAATGCTACCCTCAACCTGGGTCAAGCTCACGAAGAACAAGCAGCTTACACGATCGAATTAAATGGTTACCGCGTCCGCAGACAAGCAGAACTACGCGCTTTGGCAGAGTACGCGGTTCAGCAAGTGCGATCTAACGGTCAAGAGTTTGAAATGAAATCTCTTTCTTCGGCAGAACGGCGTCAAATCCATACCTTTTTAAAGGAATTTAGCGATTTAGAAAGCTACAGTCGGGGCAAAGAACCAGACCGCCGTCTTGTTGTGCGGCTTCGCTGAGTCGTTTTGGATTTTAGATTTCAAATTTTAGATTTCAAATGGGAAATTTGAAATTTGAAATTTGAAATCTGAAATTTGAAATCAAATAAGGATGACTCACAATATGGAACCTATTTACATTCCCCATCTGCTCAAAGCGCCGGAAAAGAAAGAGGAAATTCAACTCGAAGAATTTCTTCCTGCTTTGGAAACCTTGACCCCTGTGCGGGGACGTGCGATCGTTACCCATCAAGGGAACTATTTAGAGGTATCTGTCCAGGCAGAAGCAATAATTACTTTAACTTGCCACCGATGTTTGCAACAATACAATCATCGTCTGGTGCTGAAAACTTCCGAACTGATTTGGTTAGATGAAGCCGCTGATGAATCTGAGGATATACCCTCCGAAAGAGAAGTGTTGCTGGAAGATTTGGTGGAAACATTACCCCCGAACGGCTACTTTCATCCCAGCGACTGGCTTTATCAACAGATGTGTCTGGCAATTCCCCAAAGGCAACTTTGCGATTCCCAGTGTCCCGGAATTACTATAAAATCTGAGGAAGGTCAGCCACCACCCCTGACCGATCGACGCTGGGCAACTCTGGAAGCACTGAAAAAACAACTCTCCTAAGAATTTTAGATTTTAGATGAGAGGATTTTAGATTGCAGGCGATCGGTCAGAATGAAAAACCATCGATTTTATTGAACGTGCGTAAAACCCCATCCCCTTGTGGGTGGGGATGAAAGCACGGTTAAAAGAGGGGGTTCGACGCCCCCTCTTTTAACCATTAGCGTTGTTTCTGGGCAAGACTTTAAGTAATACCTGATAGCGGTACTTTGGGCAGAAGATGATGTAATAGTTCAAGCAACGTTTGCTATATGTTATGTTGACAATATATACAGCTCCTATATTATCATCAGAATGCGCTCAGGACTATGAAAATAACTATTAGCATTCCAGTTAACTTGCCAAGTGATAGATTTCTGCCCCTAATGAATCAGTGTGCAGAAATATTTAATACTCATATTGACTGGTCATTAGCTAACAGAACCTATAACAAAAACAAGGCACACAAGGATCTATATCGCTCACTTAGAGGACAATTTCCCTGCGTGCCTTCTGCTTTGGTGCAAACCGTCAGGGACAACGCATTAGAAGCTATTAAAGCTACCAAATTTAAACGCACTCCCAGAAAGAAGCCCACGTCAGGATTGAGATATGACAAACGAACTATAACACTAAGAGGCAAGCAATTAACTCTTAGCTGCATTGGTAAGCGAGTCAGCTTAATTCTTGATGTCCCGCCATATTTTCGAGAAGTGTTTGAAGCTTGGGATTTCTGTGGTGCAACTGTTACCTATACTAAACACACCAAGCAATTCTGGGTGCGTTTAGTATTTGAAACCGTAGACCCAGTGGCAACTGACGGAAAAACTCAAGGGATTGACCGAGGCTTATATCATCAAGCCGTTACTTCTGACGGTCAATTTTTCAGTTCTGATAAAATCAGAGAAGTCCAAAGGCGTTACTTATACAATCGTCGGAGACTCCAGCAAAAAGGCACTCGTAGCGCCAAACGTCAATTAAAAGCGATGTCTGGTCGCGAGAAGCGGTTCATGCGGAATACGAATCATTGTGTAAGTAAAAAGCTGGCTAACCAACCGGATGTAACGGTCTTTGTGTTAGAAGACTTATCTAGCATTCGGACTCAAAGCCGAGGCAAGAAAGTTAATAAATGGTTGAGTAGTTGGCCGTTCTATCAGCAAGAGCAATTTTTGACTTACAAATCTATTGCACTGGGTAAGAAAGTGGTTCACATCGATCCTAGTTACACTTCTCAAAAATGCAATATTTGCAAGCATATCAAAAAAACTTTTCGGCATAAGTCTAAGTTCCACTGTAAAAATTGTGGACATAAAACTCATGCCGATTTAAATGCTGCTAGAAATATTCGTGACGATTATCTTCTCTCCTCTACCGAAGGGACAGAGGAGCAGGGTTCGGTCAATAACCCGGATGTTTCAGCCAGTTTCTCTGGTTAGTTACAAGCCCCATCCCAAGAGTGGGTGGAGCGGTTGACCTGTTCATCTTTTAATCCAAAATCTAAAATCTAAAATCCAAAATAGCTATGGTTTTCCGTGAAGAGTTTGAACTGCTGCTACGAGCCCGCTACCCTTTAATTTACATTCCCACTTGTGAAGAAGAACGAGTGGAAGCAGCGATCGCAGAAATTGCAAAAAAACAAGGCAATCGCGGTATTTATGTGTGGGATTTTGTGGATGGCTACCAGGGGAATCCCAACGATGCAGGTTTTGGGCGTCGCAATCCCTTGCAAGCGCTGGAATTAGTAGAAAAAATAGCAGCCTCTGCACCAGCTATTTTCATTCTGCGCGACTTCCACCGTTTCTTGGAAGATGTCGCTATCTCCCGCAAACTCAAGAATTTAGCGCGGTTGCTCAAATCTCAACCCAAAAATATAGTCATACTGTCGCCCAGAATCGCTATTCCAGAGGAACTGAGCGAAGTTCTCACGGTGTTGGAGTTCCATCTGCCGGCTGCACCTGAAATTAAAGCAGAAGTAGAACGCTTGTTAGCAGCTACCGGGAAATCTCTGGAAGGCAAGATATTAGATGAAATCGTTCGTTCCTGCCAAGGTCTTTCGATGGAGAGAATTCGCCGCGTCTTGGCAAGGGCGATCGCTACTCACGGCGAATTGCTTCCCGAAGATGTGGAACTGGTTTTGGAAGAAAAACGCCAAACTATTCGCCAAACCCAAATATTAGAATTTTATCCCGCCACGGAAAATATATCCGACATTGGCGGTTTGGATAACTTAAAAGATTGGTTGCTGCGGCGAGGCGGTGCATTTTCGGAACGCGCTAGG
Organism: Aerosakkonema funiforme FACHB-1375; assembly: GCF_014696265.1. Taxonomy (GTDB): domain Bacteria; phylum Cyanobacteriota; class Cyanobacteriia; order Cyanobacteriales; family Aerosakkonemataceae; genus Aerosakkonema; species Aerosakkonema funiforme_A. The sequence continues at coordinate 6,498 of NZ_JACJPW010000145.1, forward strand.
CAATACGGTTTGCCCCACCCCAGAGGTTTGCTGTTAGTGGGAATTCAGGGAACTGGCAAATCTCTGATGGCAAAAGCGATCGCCCACCACTGGCACCTACCCCTACTCCGCCTGGACGTGGGGCGTTTGTTTGCTGGTTTGGTAGGCGAATCCGAATCTCGCACCAGGCAAATGATTCAATTGGCAGAAGCTTTATCTCCCTGCGTGTTGTGGATCGATGAAATAGACAAAGCTTTTTCCGGACTGGATGGCAAAGGCGATGCCGGCACCAGCAACCGCGTATTCGGTACTTTTATCACTTGGTTAGCCGAAAAGATTTCGCCTGTGTTTGTCGTCGCTACAGCTAATAACATCCAAACTTTACCTGCGGAAATGCTTCGCAAAGGCAGATTTGATGAAATCTTTTTCGTCGGTTTGCCTACCCAGGAAGAACGCAAAGCCATTTTTGCGGTGCATTTATCTCGGTTGCGTCCCCACAACCTGCAAAATTACGACCTCGATCGACTTGCCTACGAAACGCCGGATTTTTCTGGCGCAGAAATTGAGCAATCTTTGATTGAAGCTATGCACATCGGTTTTAGCCAAAACCGGGATTTCACCATAGATGATATTTTGGAAGCCGCCAGCCAGATTGTACCTTTGGCGCGAACCGCACAAGAGCAAATCCAGTTTTTACAGGAATGGGCTGCCGCTGGCAAAGCTCGCTTAGCCTCTAAGCACAGTAGCCTCAGCAATAGAATTCAGAGCCAATTCCGATAGCCTAATTGCACATTTTGTGATAGAGAATATAAAGATGTCTCTTAGTTTTTTCGGAAATAAAGAGAGATATGGTATAATCACGGTCGGACTGCGGAGTAGGCATGAGTTTTTCAGGCATTGTCAAATTTTTGCTCGGTTTCATCATCGCGATCGGCTTAATGATCGGCGCAGGCGTAGCAGCAGCACTCTACTTTGTCACCAAGCTAACTGCACCTCCTCCCAAACCCATTTTTCCCAACGACAAACCGATCGTCAAAGCCCAAGCAACAGCAGCTCAAAACCCGCCAAGACCTTCACTTACCAAGTCCGCCGCTGTTACGCCAACCCCAACTAAAACTCTAGTTGCACAGACTCCCACTGCGGAAGAACCGAGTCCTACGCCAACGCCCAGCGAAACTCCTTCGCCAAAACCGCTCGAACCTGGAGCCTACAGAGCCCGCGTCACTTGGTCTAAGGGTCTCAGTATTCGCAATGGCCCAAATACAGAATCCGAACGCATTGGTGGTGTAGGTTATAACGAAAGTATCGTTGTCTTGAGTGAAAGCGAAGACAAAAAGTGGGTGAAGATCCGTTTGGAAGATGGAAATACCGAAGGTTGGGTAAAAGCGGGAAATGTCGAGAAAGTTGAATAGGTATAGCTTTTTAGAGGTCGATGAAAATTCTAAAACTCGTAGCGAATTTTAAATTTTAATTGCAATATTTGGAGAATCGCTTCAGTATTTAGGAGCGGGGTGGTAGGTTATACAACTATGAATCTATAAATCGCCAAACTTAAAACCTCACCCCTTTCTTCAAAAATTATGTACGACAAAAACTCACATAAATATCTTATTCAAGCCGCTATTACGGCTGGATTAGGTGCAGGCATCGTGACAACATTTGCTGTCAGTCAGGGACAAAATCCTCTGCTCGCTCTCCAAATTACTTGCTTTGCTGTTATCGTTGCTTTAGTGTGCGATCGCCTCGGCCTAATTTAAATTAAATAAGGCGGCTACCGGAATTTTTTCCCAAACCAGTACCTTTGATGTTATGCGTTGTTTTCGGGGTACAAGAATGAATAATCAACCGTTAACAACGAACACATCTTGGTATAACATTTTTCTGCATGGAAAAATGTCGATCGTCTAGTAGTCGCTTTTATTGTTGAGGCTACTTATCAGCCCCATCGTCTCGTAAAGTCCAGAAGCAATGGACTTGGTTTTCTGTAACAGACAGATCGCCAGCTACTACAGTTCATTGAGAACATTTGTAATCCAGCGATAGCAAGCAATCAGGCAGCTTCGCTCCCATTGATTCCCAGACAAACGTCCTGATTTAATGCACAACTTGCGAAAATTGATAGGGGGGGTACGAACAGATATTTGACGGCAAGAAAATTTCGACTGCGGTTATGCGTGGGGAAATGTTTGTTGGGTAACATTTTTGTTGAATACGATTTTGCCGCGCAGTCGCTACCCAAAGCGATCGCTTTGGTGGTCTGAGCAACTGGCAGGGTTTTGTGGAATAATTACAATGATGGTACAGCATTAATTTAGCATGACCTAAAAAAATATTATTACTGGAGCTATCAACACCAAAAGTCACCGTGACTTACTGAGAACCCCAGTGTTTCCGTAACGCTGAGTTTATTAGTGCATTAATCCTCAACTAAAATCTTTTATAAGAGTTGGGGTGTCCTGAAGAAGGAATATCTAGCAACTAAAATCAAAAATGTACAACCCCTCCTAAAAGAGAGGATAGTAAGAGTTGGTGGGCAATTATGGAAAACCTTGTTTATATACATCTCGCAAGTTCCTATGATGCGGCAGAGGCAAGTCAGGATACTGGAAGCCCCAAGCTGCTAAAAGTTTCCCAGCACAAAGTAAACTGGAAAAAGGTTTACAGAAGAGTCTGGATTAATTTGGTCAGTATTGCGATCGCTAGCGTGGGCTTGGGAATCGCAGGTCAGGCAATGGCCGAACTGCGCCAAGGCTCTAAAGGCCCAGATGTACTGGAACTCCAGGAGCAATTGACACAACTCGGTTACTTCAACCGTCGTCCGACCGGTAGTTTTGGCCCCTTGACCAAATCGGCTGTCATTCGTTTCCAGCAAAATGAGGGACTGAGGCCGAATGGTATAGTGGAAGAGCAAACACAACAAAGATTGCAAGAAAAAATCGCGGGAACCGAAAAAGCCGCTCCCGCTAGTGTTGAAACTGTTTCCAGCCGCCGGACGTTGAAAAAAGGCGCTAAAGGTTCGGAAGTCAGCTACCTACAGCAACTCTTGTCAGATGCGGGTGTTTATGACGGAGAAATCAACGGCAACTTTGACTCCCAAACTCATGCCTCTGTTAAGCAGTTCCAGCGCTATAGCGGTCTAAAAGTTGATGGCATCGTCGGCAAGCGTACTTGGACGACGTTAGTTGACGGCGACAAGCAAACATCAAACCAACCTTTCGATAATTCTCCTTTCACCAACGAATCTGCCTTTGGCCAACCTACTGGCCAACCGATAAACGCACCTGTCCTGCGCCAAGGCGATAAAGGAGAGGGGGTCAAAGACCTACAGGATCGTTTGCGAGATTTAGGTTATTTCAAAAGTCGTTCCACTGGGGCTTTTGGATCGGTAACCAAGGCTGCTGTAATCCGCTTCCAGCGAGATAAGGGTCTGAGGCCCGATGGAATCGTGGATAAGAAAACTCAAGCCGCATTGGAAACTTCTAGCTCGACGAGTAATTTAGATGTGAGCGAGTTACAAGAGCGTCTCAAAGAAAAAGGCTTTTACCAGGGCCCTATTGATGGTAACTTTAACGCTCAGACTAGATCGGCGGTAAAAGCGGCCCAACGTGCCTACGGCATCAATGAAAGAGACATCCTCAAAGTAGGTTTCTAAGAATTGTACCTGGGTTAAATTACGCAGCTCTCAGAGAGATGATCTGGGAGCTATTTTTATACGGGTAGCAAGGCCCTTTGGCAGGTAGGACAAATGGCATGAACGGTCAGCTGGCAATCAAGTAAGTGATATCCTTCTTTTTCAGCTGTCTTCATCCCTATTTTTAAAATTGAGTCGTTTTTGAACTCAATGGTTTTATTGCAGCGAACACAGATCAGATGATCGTGGTGATGGGGAAAGGGCTGATTGAGTTCGTAGTGTTTGTGTCCCTCGCCCAGTTCCAGTTCGCGCAGTATACCCATGCGAGACATCAGCTTGAGACTCCGATAGATGGTGGAAAGACTGATCGCTTCTCCTTGAGACTCCAGCAGATTGTAAAGATCTTCTGCACTCAGATGTTCGCCTTTAGGAAGCTCTTGAAAAACGTTCAGTATGGTCTCTCGTTGGGGAGTCAAACGCCAGCCCCTGTCATTTAGTTCGGCTTTGAGTGAGGATGCCGTGTAGACAGTCATATTCACCTTCTCAACAAAGGTACTCTATTGAAAATAATACACAACTAATGATTGATTTGCAAGAAAGGAGATTTATTGAGAATCAATCTTAATTAAGGAATTCAACTAGCCTGTCCCACGACCCAGGTTAGGTAGAAGGTGAAGAAGTGCTTGAGGAAAACGCTCTCAGACAAGACCAACTGCTAGGGAGTAGAGAGGGCCACCCCTGACGCAAAGCTTCCGGACAAATAGTATGGATAGTCAGCTGACAGTCAAGCAGATGCAATCCCGCTTTTTCACATTGCTTAAGGGCCATTTTCAGAATCGAATCGTTTTTGAATTCGATCGTCTTGTTGCATTGAATACATACTAAATGATGGTGGTGATGGGGGTAGGGTTGATTCAGTTCGTAATGTTTATGTCCCTCTGCCAGTTCTAGTTCTCGCAGGATACCCATTCTCACCATTAGTTTAAGAGTTCGATAAATAGTAGACAGGCTGATCTGTTCGCCTTTACTTTGTAGCAAATGGTGCAGGTCTTCCGCACTGAGATGATTGCCATTGGGAAGTTGTTGAAAAACCTGTAAAATAGTCTCCCTCTGAGGAGTTAAACGCCAGCCCTTTTCATTCAGTTCGGCTTTAAACGAGTTCGGTGTGTAGTTAGTCATAATTGAGATTTTTTCAAAAAAAGCCTTCTATATGAGGTAAGGATACACAATATACGAACTAATTTTCAAGAAGTAAAAATTATTGAGAATTTATAGCTAAAAGAATTGAAAGCGATCGCGTTTATTGAGAAAATTTTTAAATAAATTAAATGCTGTAATTATTCAAAAAAGTTGAATAAATTGTTTGATTAATCATAATTATTATCAAAAAGGAAGCGATCGCCAAAATAGAGAGGACTGGGAGAATTGTTCCCCCAGTCCCTTTGAGATTAAGTAGGGTAAGTCACAGCGGAATTAATGACGAGCGCCAAAATTCTGCCCTCTGACTCACCCTACAGAGTTATCCAGCTAACCTTCTAATTAACTAAAAGACTCCAGATAATCCCGTACCCGGTTGCGACGCTTGGGTTGGCGCAGCTTTTGCAAAGCTTTCGCTTCAATTTGGCGAACTCGTTCGCGAGAGAGATCTAACGCCCGACCAATTTCGGCCAAAGAGTAAGGATGACCGTCTTCCAAACCAAACCGCATGAGGATGACATCCCGTTCCCGGCTGGTTAAATCGGCTAACAGGTGGTGCAAGTCCCGGTAGAGAGCTTCCCGCATCAAAGTTTCTTCCGGAGACACATCCTCGGTTTCCAACAAATCGCCCAGTTCGGTGTCTTTTTCCTTGCCCACTTTGGTTTCCAAAGAAACAGAACGAGGCACGCGGAATAACACTTCCCGCACTTGCATCGGCGTCATCTCCAATTCCTTGGCAAGGTCTTCCAGAGTTGCCGTGCGGCCTTTTTCTTGGGAAATTTTCCGTTGAGCTTTCTTGATTTTGTTGAGTTTTTCGGTGATGTGAACCGGTAAGCGAATCGTGCGGCTTTGAGTGGCGATCGCCCGCGTAATCCCTTGGCGAATCCACCAGTAGGCGTAAGTACTAAAGCGGTATCCCTTTGTAGGATCGAACTTCTCCACAGCTCGCTCCAGACCCATTGTTCCTTCTTGGATTAAATCCAATAATTCCAGACCGCGATTTTGATATTTTTTGGCAACCGACACCACCAAGCGCAGGTTGGCTTTGATCATGTGTTCTTTTGCCCGGACGCCTTCTGCTTGGATCTGTTCTAACTCTTCAATTTTTAAAGCAGCCAGCTCTGCCCAGCGCCGTTTCCCCGCTGCCATAGTTTGCTTGAGTTCCGCAACCGTAACGCTGGCAGAGGCAGCCCACCGTTCCCAAGATGGACGGTGCCCCAAGTTAGCAGCCAGACGATCGTGGATATCGATCAATCGAACATACTGCCCGATCGTCCCATCTTCCTGCTGGGCGGCTTTATCCCGTAATTCCAGCAATCGCATATAGCGCTGGACTTCTTGTGCTTCTGAAACTTCCTCATCTCGCCCTAGCAAACGCACCCGACCAATATCTTGAAGATACAAACGAACCAGATCGGTAGTGCGACGGCTGGTACCTTGCTGAGTGCTGGTAGCGTCTACCTCCTCATCCAGATCGACCAGATCGCTGGCCATTGGCTCAGCGCTGTCTTCTAGCTCAAAGCTAGAGGCATCTAGTTGACTGTCGTAGGTGGCATCGGTTAAATCAAAGGTTGCTGGCATATTTAATTGCCTCAACTGCTCCAGGTGACAAAGGGGCTTTCTCGAACAGGCTATTTGTTGCTAGTTTTGGCGTTTTCCAAGACTAGAAACACAGCTTGGTTTTGCCTAATCGGCTCAATTACCGGTGATGCACTCTTCTGTTAGACACTAGCGATCGTTTTAGTTGGCTCGAAGTCTACCGGGTATCGACATTGACTCCAATCCATTGATATGCTGGCATTAAGCAGCTTCGCGATCGGGAAAGAAGATGATTGACTTCTTCTATTCGTCAGCTAGTATAAGGAAAAGATCGGGTAGTCAAGGGTGACCTCTGTCAGAGGGTAAGTTAATCTACATCACTCGATAGATGTTTTCCCGATCACCGTTTGAGTGTGCTGACGAATCTTCCCTAACTCTTGTTGCTATAACTGCTGTGATATTTAGTTATTCGCTGGATTGTTCTCCGGCTTGACATCTCGCAGCATCAGTGCTTCCACAGCGGCTTGAGGAGTGACTTCTCCCTTGAGCAAGCGATACACCTGATAAGAAATGGGTACGTAAATACCCTGCTGCTCGGCCAGCTGTACCAGCACTTCGGTTGTATTTACACCCTCGGCAGTTCCCTCCAAGGAAGCTAAAATTGCTGGGAGTTTTTCGCCTTGGGCGAGTTTGTATCCAACTTGGTAGTTGCGACTGAGGGCGCTGTTGCAAGTGGCGAGTAAATCGCCTAACCCTGATAAGCCATAAAATGTGTCGGTATTAGCACCCCAAGAATCGCCGATCCGGATGATTTCAGCTAACCCACGGGTCAAAAGTGCTGCTTTGGCATTTGTTCCCAGTTGCAAACCATCGCACGCACCGGCGGCGATCGCCATCACATTTTTTAGTGTACCACCTAACTCTACACCCAACGGATCGTTATTTGTGTAAACGCGAAATCGACTGGAGTTAAACACCGCCTGCACTACCACGGCTGCGTCCGCTTGTTTGCTGGCGACAACTGTCGCTGCTGGCAATTCCGCTTGAATTTCTTTAGATAAGTTTGGCCCTGCTAGAATGACAACTGGATGAGATGGAAATGCGGCTTGCCAAATCTGGGAAGGGGTGCAGGTAGTAGAGGAATCTAGACCTTTAGTGGCGGTGACAAAAATTGTTTGTGGGGAAATAACTAAGCTGCTGAGTTGCTGTACGATCGGTCGGACACCCTTCATCGAGACTGCCGATAGTACAATATCGGCAGATGCGATCGCATCCTGCAAGCTTTGAGAATTTTGACGAGACCACAAACGGACGTTATGACCGTTTGCTTCTGCCAACATCGCCAAAGTTGTACCCCAAGCACCAGATCCTAGAATAGCGATCGATTTTGGATTATCCGTTTCTTGGTTAGTTTCCATTCGCATCAGCCAAGAAAAGCCTCTGAGAACAACACCGAAAGATCATTTGCAGCTGCTATTCATCTGCGTTTATCTGCGTTTATCTGCTTCCATCTGCGGTAAAAATCTTCAAAACCGACTTTTCCGATAGCTTCCCAGTGCCAATCTAACATCTAAAATCGACTGCGGGGATAGCGTTCCATCAACACTCTGACTTGCTCAGCATGATATGAGCTTCTTGTCAAGGGAGAAGCCACAACTTGTAAAAATCCGAGCGATTGGCCAAATTCTTGCCATGCGGCGAACTGTTCTGGCGGGACGAAATTATCTACTTTCAGATGTTTTTGACTCGGTTGGAGATATTGCCCTATGGTGAGGATATCGCAATCGACGTTACGCAAATCTTGCATGACTTGGCGAACTTCGACGTCAGTTTCTCCCAGTCCTACCATGATGCCAGATTTAGTGTAAACCCAAGGAGCTAACTGGCGCGATCGCTTCATCAACTCCATTGTCCGCTGATAATCTCCTTGCGGACGCACCCGTCGATACAAGCGCGGTACAGTTTCCGTATTGTGATTGAGAACTTCTGGCGAAGCTTGCAGAATTGTTGCGAGTGCTTCCCAATTACCGCATAAGTCGGGAATTAAGACTTCAATTGTCGTACCCGGAGAGGTAGTGCGAATCATTTCAATGCAGCGAACGAATTGCGATGCACCGCCATCGGGTAAATCATCCCGGTTTACCGAAGTGATGACAACGTGATTTAATTTTAGTCGCCGGACTGCTTCCGCTAAGTTTTCCGGTTCTTTGGGGTCTAGTGCTTTCGGCTTCTTCTCAAAATCGATATCGCAATAAGGACAAGCTCGCGTGCAGGCAGGCCCCATAATTAAGAATGTAGCGGTGCCATTGTGGAAACATTCGCCGATATTCGGACAAGAAGCTTCTTCACAAACCGTATTGAGGGATAAATCCCGTAAAATTTCCTTAACGGTGCCTACGCGCTCCCATTGAGGCGCTTTTACCCGCAACCACTCTGGTTTTACTACCACGCCTGCCTCTAACTGCTGAAGTTCGATAAATCTACAAGCCTCTATGATAGCAGCCATTCCATTTGGGATTTTGGATTTTGCGCGAAGTGGGCGTCTTGGCGGTGACCGTCACGATGCCCACCTTCGCAAGAGAGGATTTTGGATTGCGGAAATCAGAAACCGGGTTTCTAGCCACCAACTTTACTTTACGTCTAGATGCCTGGGAAGAGAAACCCGGTTTCTTCAGCCTTGTGCGTATTCACTCTAAAATGTGATACTATAGAAAAACTGATGTTTGCCGGGATGTAGCGCAGCTTGGTAGCGCACCTCGTTCGGGACGAGGGGGTCGCAGGTTCAAATCCTGTCATCCCGATTTTTATGTTGTCGATTGCTACCTTAAAACTTGAAGAAAAAAAGCTCAGGCTTTTGGTTTGGAACTTATTCCTGTTTCTGGCCCCAGGTAATGTGTTTCTTAAGAGTTGGGGTGGTGCGGAATGTGGCTTAGAAATTTGAGCAAATTTGTTTCTTTAAATTGATTAATAATTATGTTTGCATTGCTCTGACTAGGTTCTGTCCAAAATGACATATTACTGAACTGGTCAAATAAGTCAGGTGGTAAAATAGTAGTTCGAGGTTTATACTCGACTTTAGACCGTACTTTATGCAATCCCGGAGTGTTCAATTTATTGTCAAATTCTGGTTCATCATATTCTACATTGTCAAAGTCATGCTCAAAAAAATCTTCTCCCAAAAATTCATAAATTACTTTCATTACTCGATCGGGATTTTGAGTTAACATTTCATAATCGACTAGGAGTAACATTTCGCTATTTTCGCTATAAAAAGCTTCTTTTAAAGCATTATAAGAAAAGCCTATTAAGCGATCGCCCTGCATTAATGCCTCGGTTCTACTATATACTGTACGGCGTTCTGCTGGGCTACCCAATAGCCTAGAAATATCAAAGGTGTTCTGGCGAAGCAATCGCTCAATACTATCCGCAATCCAAGCAATATTCCTAACACAACAGATTACCTTGGCATAGGGAAATAAATCTTTGATAATAGGCAATTTGCTGCACCAACGCCGATTGGTATCGAAAACGATCTCCTTATCTGCTTGGGGCTGATAATAGCCTGTAAAAATGCCTTGAACGATCGCACGTTTCTGTTGTGTTGAAATAAAAACGGAGTGTTCGCTATCTTCGCCCATTGCTTCGAGCATTTGCTCTATCAAGAGAGAGACTGGGGATGATATAGCAGAATGGAAGCGAGGGTTTTGTCGCAACAATGCGGCCATTAAGGTAGAGCCAGAACGTGGCAAACCTGATATAAAATGGAATTTACAATCTAGCATTCAAATTCCTACTAATTTCATTAGAAAATTTATAATTTTGGAAATAAAGGCAGTCGTATTAATTATTTTAACTAAATCGCTATCATATTGTTATTGTAATAAAATTTTATAATAAATTACAAAACTTATTATATTATATGCTTAGTCTTGGTAGAATATTGAATTAATCTACAAAGTAGCCTCTTTAGGAAAAACTAGAAAAATCAAATAGATCAGAATGAAAGGCAGCATCTTGCAAACACTGAACAGCCGACTATGAGTATCAGGCAGCACATTTATAGGAAAGCTGAGGTTTCCAGCACAAGGGCTTCTACAAACCAGAAATTTCAGATGCGCCAGTTCGCTACTAAACTCCAACCCAAACAGGCATCGCTGCGAGGGCAACTTTCGTTACAAAGTCAAGGCAATCTATTGGGACGGACGCGAGTTTCTCCTAGAGCAACGATTCAACCCAAGATTACGATCGGCGCACCAAATGATAAATACGAACAGGAAGCCGATCGCATAGCTGATGCAGTTATGAATATGTCTGCGCCCTCTTCAGATGCAGGGTCAAATCAACCTTTAGCTGCTGCTGTTACCCCGATCGCTGCTACAGATAGCGGCTCTGCACAAACCGCACCAGAAGGTACAGCGTCTGCTGCTAGTAGCGCTCAAGAGAGTCAACTGAATCTCGATGGTAGCGGCGGAAGTGCGTTACCCCAGGATGTTCGCTCTTTTATGGAACAGCGTTTCGGTGCCGATTTCAGCCATGTGCGCGTACATACTGACTCCAATGCCGTGCAGATGAATAAACAGTTAAATTCCCACGCATTTACTTACGGCAGTAATATCTATTACGGGTCAGGAAAATCTCCAGGGAAAGACCACTTAACCGCCCATGAACTTACCCACGTTATACAGCAGACGGGAGCCGGGTAAAGGAGGAAAGGGGAAAGGGGGGAAAGGGGGAAAAGGGGGAAAGGGGGAAAGGGGAAAAGGGGGAAAGGGGGAAAAGAAAAGGATAAATTATTCTTTCCAGCTAATTTTTCTTTACTATGACCGCTTTTTACCTTAGTTTCTTACTTTGTCTTACCATATTTTTCCCTTTCCCCCTTTTTCACCTTTCCC
>NZ_JACJPW010000146.1 GCF_014696265.1 Aerosakkonema funiforme FACHB-1375
GGGGAGTGGAGGAGTGGAGGAGTGGGGGAAACAACCGTCCAGAATTCCCTTGACCCTATTCTATTTTTCCCGGAGACTCGGCGGGAATTACATTTTCGGGGGTAGAGATTACAATTGGTTTTGGGTTACGAATGTTACCGTTAGGCATCATCGTGTTGCTGAAAATGGCATTCGTAAAATCCGTTCCTCCCAACTCGTTCGCTTTAGCGCGAAACAGGTTAGCCTCAGTGAGGTCAGCGTAAGTTAAATCTGCACCGCTGATATCTGCACCCGTCAGCATCGCTTGCTTCAGGTTAGCACCCCGCAGAATAGCACCTCTGAGATTAGCACCTACTAGGATTGTATTCTTTAAACTAGCATCGCTGAGATCCGCACCGCTCAAATTTACAGCACCGAGATCCAAACCGTTCAAGTTCATGCCGCTTAAATCGCATCCCGCACATTCTTTTGTGCTTATTAACCTTTGTACCGGGTCATCTGTTTGCGCTACCAAGGGAGATGTTAAGCACAGGGAAGTTAAAACAGATATTGTTGCCAAGATAGTTGTTTTCATAAAATTTTCTCCAGGTATGTAGTTGCGCTTTAGCGCCAAAGCCTTTGGCTCGTATGTTGGGTTGAGTGAAGCCAAACCCAACCGATCGGTTGCATTTCTTACCTCAACCCAACCTACAAATTAACCGATTTTTGCATTTCCAGCTTTCTATTCTCCCGTCTTTTCATATCTTTTGTATTCAACTCTAACATCCAACCGCAGACAGATTTTACCAACTGTGCCAAAATCAAGGTAAGCTTCATCAGATGCGAAAAATATGAATTGGACGACAGGACAGCAATTACAGAATGGTGATTATACCATTAAATGCGAACTTGGGCGCGGCAGATTTGGCGTAACTTATCTTGCCAAAGATAATAAAAATGGTGGAGATACAGTCATCAAAACTTTAAACTACGAACAACTAGATATCCAAATTAAAACTCATCAAATAACGCCAGAAGAAAAAATTAAATTAGAAACTAGATTTTTGGATGAAGCTGATAAATTGCGGCGATACAACCATCCCCATATCGTAAAAGTTAAAAAAACCTTTAAAGAAGGCGATCGCAGCTGTATTGTCCTAGAATATATTCCAGGGGATACTTTAAATCGATTAGTCAAACGAGTTTTGCCAGAAAAAGAAGCATTGCGTTATATCCAACAAATTGGTTCCGCACTTAGCGAAGTACACAAACACAAAGACCTGCATCGAGACGTGAAACCAGATAATATTATGATTCGCGCTGGTAAATACGATGCGGTGCTAATTGATTTTGAACTGGTGCGCGGTTTCGAGCATCCTTTGTCGCGACAAGCAACGGAAGTTGGGTTTGCGGCTTTGGAACTTTATACCCCACAAAAAGATAAAGGTGCTTATACGGATGTTTATGCTTTGGCGGCTACTCTGTATGCAGTTTTGACAGGGGAAAAACCGCCAGATGTGGCGTTGACAGGGTGTTGATTTTTGTGCGATCGCATTTATTTATGTTTGAATAAAACTATTATCAATTCTGTATAATTTTAGGAATAGTTTTTGTTTTGATAATACATAAAAACAACAAAATCGCCTTTTAAGCGGTGATGATTCGGCGGTCATACGACCACCCCCAGGCTGTGCCTGTTTATTATTATAATTCGTCGATTACTTACCTGTCAATAATATTTAGCGCGACGATCGCATATTAGCGCGAATTTGTGCCATTGCAGTTACACCATCGACAACTTCACCGCGTTGGGATGCTTCCCACCCAATCATTACTTCTTGTTGCAGTTCTTGTAACCATAAACGATCGTATTCTGCTTCATCTGCTGCCAAAATAGCTTCAATTTCTTCTTTGTTGGCGTTATGCGATCGGCAACCTCGTCTGACGCAACCTAGATTATCTCAACTGCAAGGCTTTCAGCTTCCCCAGCATTACAATTTTTGTAACGGCTAACATAGCCAAGCCAAATGAGGTTAGATTATTTCTAACATACAAACTCATGTTTCTGGTTTCCCCAAGGAAAATATTATATGCAAACTCAATTAAAATCGCATCCGGCCAAGTGCGATCGCTTGACAAAACTTTTGCTAGTGGGGATGCTATCTGCGATCGCGTTACCGAGTTGTAGCGCTGGCTACAACCCCACTAGCGGTGCTTCAATGGAACGAGAAACAACACAAGCACCAATGCAAAATGCAAAAATGGCGGCAGCACCAGCAATGCAACCAGCACCGTCAGGAGATATTGTAGCAGCGAGGGAAGAAAGTTTTGCAGCAGCCGCACCCGCAAGGCGTTCTCTCCCACAATTAATTAAAAGGGCTGAATTAAGTCTTGTTGTCAAATCAATTGACCAGAGTATGCGCGATGTTTCCAATATCGTCAGAAAACAACAAGGCGATATCATCGGTTTCCAAGATAGCAAACCTACCGACCCTAGCAGCCGTGCAACTGCTTCCATGCAAATTCGCGTACCGTCGTCAAAATTGGAAACATCTCTCGATAGTTTAGCAAAATTAGGAAACGTGCAAAGCCGTTCTCTCACCGCAGAAGATGTCTCGGATCAGTTAGTAGATTTTCAAGCGCGATTGAAGAATTTACGGAAATCGGAAGAAGCAGTATTGAAAATTTTAGAACGTTCCGGTTCGATTCGAGATGTGTTACAAGTTACTCAACAACTCAGTAACATCCGAGAGTCGATCGAACGCATTTCCGCACAATTGAAAAATTTGCAAAATCAAGTAGCTTATTCCACGATAACCTTAAATTTAGAAGCAACTGTTCCAGCCGCACCGCCAGCGGGTACTCCCTTGGGTTTGCGAGTACAAGAAAGTTGGGGACAGGCAACTCATTCCCTCAGTGAGTTTAGCATCGGATTACTGAATTTCAGTATATGGCTATTTGCGTTTAGCCCATATATACTTTTAATAGGCGGTGCTGGATATGGTATTTACCGATTTAAGAAATATAAGTCGCATTTTGGCGATCGAAAACCAAATTTACCGCCATCAGCCTAAATCTTAAATGATTCGTGAAAACCAGTTCAGCCTGATTTATTCTGTTTGATTCTGTTTGGAGTATTAGTTTTAGTTGTGCATAACGTCAGCCAACAACTTAGGCTAAAATTTAGACTAAGTTGTTGGGTTTCGTTCCTCAAACCAACCGACAACTAGCCCTTAGTCTCTCTCTTCATTATGGAACTGCTGCACCAACCAGGAGATGCGATCGCCCAACGGTATCAAATTGTGAATACTTTGGGCCAGGGTGGCATTGGGATAACTTACGAAGCGATCGACTTGCACAGCAATCAGCGAGTGGCACTCAAAGAACTGTCATTCCGGCGAGTCAGTCAGTGGAAGGTGCTAGAATTATTTGAACGAGAAGCTAAAATATTATCCCATCTCAATCATCCCAGCATACCTCGGTATTTGGATTATTTTCAAGTCGATACGCCTGAAGATTGCCGATTTTACCTGGTTCAGGAATTGGCAGAAGGGCGATCGCTTTCATCGTTAGTCGAAAGCGGTTGGCGCGGGAAGGAATCGGAAGTACGACGTTTGGCGGTGCAAGTTCTGGAAATTCTCACTTACTTACAAGAATTTGCCCCACCCGTCATCCACCGAGATATCAAACCGCAAAATATCATCCAAAGGGAAGATGGACAAATTTTTCTAGTTGACTTCGGTGCTGTGCAAGACACCTATCGGCAAACGGTGACGGGAGGCAGCACAGTTATCGGTACTTACGGCTACATGGCTCCTGAGCAATTTCGCGGACAAGCCTACCCTTCAACGGATTTGTACGGACTGGGAGCGACATTGTTGTTCTTGCTGACACATCGATCGACTGTCGATCTGCCGCAACATCGCCTCAAAATAGACTTTCGCTCTCAAGTGGAAATCTCAGATGAATTTGCCGACTGGTTAGAAACAATGCTCGAACCGGTACCGGAAGATAGATTTTCCTCTGCAAAAGATGCGTTGGCAAACTTGCGCGGCGAACATACAATTACTGTACAAAAGCGGCGCAAACCTGCGGGCAGTCGCATCGTTTTGCAAAATACAGGCCAGCGACTTGTCGTGGAAATTCCTCCATCTGGGTGGCAATTTCAGAACATTTCCTGGTTGGGTTTTGCGCTGATTTGGAGTGGATTTTTATTTTTCTGGACAGCTGGAGCGATCGCAGTCGGTGCTTATCTATTTTTTCCCTTACTTTCCATTCCTTTTTGGATAGTAGGATTGGGAATGTTGGGCGGAGTTTTATTTAGCGTAGCGGGTCGGACGCGCTTGGAGATCGATCGGGAGAATTTTCGATTGCAGTGGAAGTTATTTGCTTTTAGTCATCAGATTCGGGGACGCACACAAGATATCGATCGAGTAGACTTGTGCAGTAATTTCGAGGTCAACAACAAACCAGTCATGGCCTGTACGATCGTCGAAGGAGTACGTACCCATAGTTTCGGATCTTGGTTAGCCCAATCAGAGAAAGAATGGTTACGTGAAGAACTTACCAATTACCTTGGAAAGAAGCTATCTTAGCTCTGAAATCCAAAATCCAAAATTGATATGATTCAGCGCATCGAACCTGGGCCAGGTCAAGAATCTGTTTGGGACTACCCCCGTCCGCCTCGTTTAGAAGACACTCCGAAACACATCCTGGTTGTGTTTAACGGTATTGTAATTGCAGATACCTATCGAGCAAAGCGTGTGTTAGAAACGAGTCATCCACCCAATTACTACATCCCAACCGATGATATTAAAATGGAATATCTAGTGCGCGAAAACCGCGTTACTTTTTGCGAATGGAAAGGTCAAGCGCATTTCTACAGTGTAATTGTCGGTAACAAGCAAGCGCAAAATGCTGCTTGGTTTTATACGGCTCCCACTCCCGCCTTTATCTCCATCAAAGATTATGTAGCTTTTTATGCCAATTTGATGGAAGCTTGCTATGTTAACGGTGAGAGGGTGCAACCGCAGCCAGGTGATTTCTACGGCGGCTGGATCACCAGCGACATTGTAGGGCCGTTCAAAGGTGGGCCGGGAACTTGGGGCTGGTAGATAAAGCTAAAGGAAACTTTTGGCAACCGAGACGCGATTAAGTATCTGCGTATTACGTAGATACCCATCCTGACTGAGAGCGTCTATAACAGAAGAATGTTTAATTGGTATATAACATAATGGAGGGAGCCATGAACGATCGCTCCAATTTTCTCTACCCTCGCAGTCGCTACTACGGTCAAGTCAAACCAGAAAACATGGTTTTTAACGCTAATTTGCAGGAATTTGCTCAAAGAGTGAACTTCGTTTGCTCCTTAGAAACTGGTGGAAAGCTGCCTCCAGATGAAGCTTACAAACAAATTAAGAAACTCTGGAAACAGCTAAAACGCAGTAAAAAGCAGCTTGGCATTGGCGAAAGTCCGTTTAACCCGGAAGACGGAAACTCAAACGAGAATCCTCCATCTGGTTGAGCAGAGGGGCAGTGAGCCCTATGCCCCTCTGCCCGATTGCCAATTCAATCTCAAATCCAAAATCTAAAATCTCAAATCTAAAATTGCTTGCTCGATGGCCAATTCAATCTAAAATCTAAAATCTCAAATCTAAAATCGGTATTTTTCATGGCCAATCAATCTCCTATTCCAGTTGTGGTAAACGGTGCTGGTGGCAAAATGGGCCGCGAGGTCATTAAAGCTGTGGCTGGCGCACCTGACATGACTCTACTGGGTGCGATCGATCTCAATCCCGAATTATTAAACAAAGATGCTGGGGAGGTGGCTGGATGTGGCCCGCTGGAAGTTCCCATCACGAATCAATTTGAACCGATGTTGGCAATGGCTGCCCAGGAAAAAGTGCTGGGCGTTATGGTAGACTTCACCCATCCCAAAACGGTATATGATTCTGTGAGGTCTGCGATCGCCTACGGTGTCCGTCCCGTTGTCGGCACGACCGGCTTGAGTGTGGAGCAAATTCAAGATTTAGCCGAGTTTGCGGAAAAAGCGAGTACTGGTTGCCTGATTATTCCCAATTTTTCGATCGGCATGGTTTTGCTTCAGCAAGCAGCTATTCAGGCATCCAAATACTTCGACCACGTAGAAATTATCGAACTTCACCACAATCAAAAAGCCGACGCCCCCAGCGGTACGGCTATTCAAACCGCGCAAATGCTAGCAGAAATGGGGAAAAGTTTCAACCCCCCCTCTGTGGCGGAAGAGGAAAAGTTAGCGGGTGCGAGAGGTAGTGTAGCAAATGAAGGCATTCGCATTCACAGCGTCCGCTTACCCGGTCTAATTGCCCATCAAGAGGTGATGTTTGGGGCTCCCGGTCAAATATATACCCTACGCCACGATACGAGCGATCGAGCTTGCTATATGCCAGGAGTTCTGCTATCGATCCGCAAAGTCACGCAGCTGAAATCGTTAGTATATGGTTTAGAGAAGATATTGTAGGAGAATAGGGCATAGGGCATCTTAACAAAAAAAACTAGATTGCCCATCCCCCATTCAATCCAAAATCTAAAATCTAAAATCCAAAATCCATATGCTAGTTCCATTAACCCGCGCAAAATTTGAACAACTGATCCCAATCATTGCTACAGCTGCACAGTACAAATATTGCTGGGGTAAAAGTGCCAACTTCTTATTCCGGCTGTTAATTTCTTTGGTAAGTGTAGCTATACTATTTTTGATTGAGCAAGCGTTCCAAGATTTTGCTTGGCTATTTGTTTTAATAGGAACAGTGAGCGGTTTTTACTGGTTATGGGGGCCTGTTTTTTGGGCGAGTTTGCGTAATTTAGAATCTCGCCGCTATCGTTACAGTGCTTTTTGGCGCGGTCAAGTGCTAGATGTTTATATCAGCGAAGAATTGGTAGGAAAAGCACAGGAAAATGTGAACAAACGCGGCGAGTTAGTGATTGTAGAAAACCGGGAACGCCGACTTAATTTAGAAGTAGGAGATGAGACTGGTTTTTTGACTCAATTACAAGTACCGCTAAAGCGTTCTCATCAAGCGATCGTGCGTGGAGAATGGGCAGAAATGTTGGTAATGTCGGAACGACCGGATATGAGTCGCATTGCGAAAGTTTCCGATATTTTTCTTCCCGAACTTAATTTATGGGTGAGTGACTATCCTTACTTACGGCGAGATTTGTTTGTCGATATTAGCCACCAATTAGGAAATGCCCCGGAAGGGGACAGGCAAAAGAAAAAGAAAAAGCGTTACGAACGAGATCCCGGATATGGTGCGAATCGATCGCGCAGACCTCCGAGAAGAGATGATGACTGGTAACGGTCGGAAACCGGGTTTTTAGGCGAAAAATCTAGGTTTTGAGGTGAAAGTAGTTGACAGAAACCCGGTTTCTCCAGCCGCTTGAGTTCTATAGCCAATCGATCGAGCCTGACGCACCCTACAAAATTTTTTAGTTATTCTCCAAGTAATTGAGCGAGGCGTTTTAACACGCTCACAACAGTATACAAATCATCCCCCCGTTGCAGCGCAAAGGGATAAGATTCAGCATATTTTGGCTTACCTTGTTTCGTCAGTTTCAGAAATTTAAACTCCGGGCCATTACTCACAAAACCAAAGGCAGGTTTTTCAGAATTAGGATTACCCAACATATAAGCCAACGCTTGCGGTATCCCCGCTTCCACCGAATATTTTACGCTTTTGGCTTCAATAGCGAGTACCCAAAAAGAAGGCTTAAAAACTAAGAGGTCAAGGCGTCCTGTTACAATAGTACCATCATCCTCCGATGAAATTTTCACCGACTTTTCGGCAGTAATATAAAATGGCGGACGATAAAAACCCGCCAATCTCAACAATGGCCCTAACACCACCATTTTGACAATTGGTTCTAGAATGGTATAACGAGACAAATGGAGGTAGTCTGCTTTTACTTCATCTAGGGTTTGCTTTTCCAAATCTGTCAGTTCCGGTAAATCATCTTGCCATTCTAGAAAGAAGCGATCGTCGTTAGTGCGTTCTAAATCGAAGTTTTTAATTAATTGGTCAAAAGTGATATCTTGAGATTGGATTGTTTCAACCATGATTTATCTCTCTTTTTCGCTTTAGAAGCTATTAATTTTTATTCTTCTTCCTCTTCGTATTTTTCCATATTGAAAAGCGGTAATTCTGTCTCAACTTCTGCCAAACTAACTCTTTCTGATTCGGTTGGTTGTCGAAATTCAGAGTAAACAAACAAATTACTTTTCAAAAGTGCATCAAACAAAGAAGATAACTGAGGAAAAATATCGACAGTTGCATCAAGCACCCACAGCAGATCGAGAAGTTCATTATCAAATTCCCAGATTTGCGGACGAATATCATCGAGAGGTGAAGATTTTTTACCAGCCCCATCTTTCATCCGATAGGAAAGCCAAGATGTTACAACCTCTAAACCTGAAATACTGAAATTATAGACTTCTTGACGAACCCCTTCAAATATCCCTTTACCAACTCGCAGTTCTTGCATACCGACATCATAAGAAAATTCGGTTGGATAGTCGGTTTCTGTTGTTGGAGTTCCTATTTTACAACGAGCTTTTCCAGGCGGAATTTTACCTGGTTTCATACCATTCGGAATAAATCTTTCACCATAAGTATGTAACCAAACAAGTTGACGACCAATAGCAACTACCTGACCAAATAAATTAGAGTCTTTGGTAATAGGAATTCTTGCGCCTGGGGTTTCTAGTTCATTCCAGAATTCTTTTACATATTTGGGAGTAGCAAGAATTGCATAACAGTAAGCAAAAAAATCTTCTGGCAAAACTTCGCATTTTAAGTTTGCAATTAAGGTTGCTAAAACTCCATGAGTGATGTTAGGCTGAGTTCCGGCTGCATCTCGCCAGAGGGGTATAATGTGTTTACCTCCAAAAGAGCCACGAAAATGATCTAAGTCAGCGATTAAGGCAGTGGCAACTGCTGAAGATCCCTCACCAAGAACGTTAGTAAGCAGACTTATCATATAAACTTGTCGATCGCTATAAGAGCGGAACAAAACAGGCCGAGCAAAGTCACAAAGCCTATTATCTAAGAGCGCCCATTGGCGATCGAAACTCCGATAAGCATAGCGAATTGGTTGTACATAGGACGTATCTGGAGAAACATTGACAATAGGAGGTAATAAAATACCGTTTTCCTCCAGGGATCTATATTGCTTGCTAATTTTTCGATCGCGAGTCTCTTTGAAAAGTTTTGCCTTTAAATGGGAATCACGGGCAGAAATTAGATTTTTCCATCGTTGTTTTAAAATTTCAATACTTTCACCGATCGGCCATTTCCGTTTGAATTGTACTCCACCTACCTGCCAAGGAAATAAATCAGTCAATCTTGCCCATTTCCCATAGTCAGTATCACTTACGGGTAAAAATAAATCTGTCCAACCTGTAGGGCAATTTTTCCATACCAAGTCTTTGAAATAGTCGATTCTACCAAGAGTTGCCAGTTTTTCTCCTTCTGTGCCATCAACTCGCGTAAAATGAACTTTCGCCGGAACTTCAGGTTGCGGTTTTCCATAACGAACACCGATCGCAATCGCAACTGGCGTTTGAATAGCAAATACATTATCTGTTTTTCTTGCGCCAAGATTATCTCCCTCCAGATCGATAAACCAAAGTTCATCAAAAGTTTGACGCATCACCTGTCTCATCCCCGCAAAACCAGGGCCACGCAGATAAGAAGAAGCCGTGATAAAACTAATAATACCTGGACGATTTTCTTGATTTGACTCA
Source organism: Aerosakkonema funiforme FACHB-1375 (assembly GCF_014696265.1). Lineage (GTDB taxonomy): Bacteria > Cyanobacteriota > Cyanobacteriia > Cyanobacteriales > Aerosakkonemataceae > Aerosakkonema > Aerosakkonema funiforme_A. The sequence continues at coordinate 9,740 of NZ_JACJPW010000146.1, forward strand.
AAAACTTTCCATAGCGCCCATCGCCAAAAGTAAACATAGTCGTTATATAAATTTTTAGCATGAACGAGTTGCCCTGCCTGTCGTAGCGGTTCAATAAAATCTTGCAGAATAGCCTCAGCAATCATCTGTTGATTTCGATCGATTTCCTGTCTGTTATCTCCAAATCGAACCCATCCGCCTTTTCGTTTTTCTACTTCTCGATCGTCTTCTTGAATCTGTTGGCGATCGTAAGGTGGATTACCAATACAAACTAGAACGGGTGTATCTTGTTTAATCTTTTGGGCGCGTTTGTATTCTTCTCCTAATGGTTTGAGAGATAGCGGTAAATGTCCAGGTACAGCAGCATAAGGAGATTCTAACGTATCTGTAAGATATACATGAACACCATCTTTTGGTAAAGTTCCTCCTTCGCTCAAAATTTGCTGAGTCAAGCGAAGATGAGCAACTGCATAAGGGCCAACTAGAATTTCAAAAGCATGGATATTTGCTGCTGCTGTGGTAGCAGCAGCAACGCGCATTCCTGCTCCTCGATCTTTGGTAATTCGATCGAAACCATCTTTAAGGGCTGTTAAAATGTAAGTGCCTGTTCCGCAAGCAGGATCTAGAGTTACAACCTTTGGATCGATGAATGAATACTCTGCATCAAAGTATTTTTCGAGTAATTCTGCCACCAGTCTAACTTGTGTTTGAATAACGGGGACTGGAGTGTAGTAAACACCCCTTTCTTTTCGCATTTTAGGGTCATATTGTGCTAAAAAATCTTCATAGAAATATAGCCAAGGATCTTCGTTGCCTTTTTGAGCTAGTGCAGTGATATCAATGGCAGCAATAATTCGCTCCAATAAATTTAGTGATACCTCAATTTGTTCGCGTGCAGCTTCATCACCAAGAATTTTCAAAGCATCAGCAAGTAAGCTGTGTCCTGTTCTAATTGTTTTGACTGCTTGTGGTAATGAGAGATCTTCTGCACCAGAAAATCGCGCTAGTAAAAGCGCGTATGTTAATGTCTGAGCATAAGCATCTGCAAATTGCTTGTTATCAGCATCAGGAAAAAGATAAATCCGCCAATCTTTTGCCAAATTGCTAAGATTAGATTCGGGATCTTCCAGTGCAGCTAACACATCTGTTCGCAACAAGCGACAAATAGGAGCCAGCATTTCAGCGAGAGCTTTTGGTGTAGAAGGTACAATTGGTTTCCATTGGAAAAAATCTCGCAGAAGTGTTAGCAAAGCTTGAGAATTTCGATCTGTAACAGCATCTTCACCATCAGAGGTAATATCACCAGAAAGCTTAATAATTTTTCCTACTCTCTCACCTGTTCGGTAAAGTGCCCATTGATTTCCATCTGTGTAAATCAAATTTGATAAGTTCTTAAACTTCTCCCATTGTTGTTTGTTATCTCCTTTAAATTTGCTGGGATCTGCTCCTTTTCCTGGTGCTTTTAGTTCAATATATCCAGCTAAAAGAGAACTAACGGCAACTCCTACATCAGGTCTTCCTGAGAGTGCCTTTTCTCGAACTTCTGTAACGACATTTACTTTTAAGTTAAGTATCTCTCCACAACGTTTGAGCAAATTTTCGATCGGTGCTTTGAGTTGGTCTTCAGGATTGAAAGAAATCGATTGAAGTCTAAATTTATTAGTTACTTCTGTGGCAAACTTTTGCAATACTTTTGTAAAATTATTTTCTGCATTAGTTGTCATTTTTACCCCCTGATTAAAGCTTTTCTCAGGTGATTGAGGTACAGAGAAACCCGGTTTCTTCAAGAAACCGGGTTTCTGAAGTATACTTCATACAACTGAAACCTGCTATATAAACACCGATAATATTTTAGACAGTACCAAAATTTAAGGTAGTCTGCTCAAGACCGAAGCAATAAGCAACAGTTATTTACGAGTTTTATTTAAACTACGCAATTCTTAAAATTTAGATGGTAAGCGATCGCACTTTCCAAAACCAAGTGCGATCGCTACCCATCCAAAACCATATCAAATCCCCTGACCAAAACCAATAATCTCCTCAACAGTAATCTCTAACGCAGGGAAAAACAGCGACTCAATCCTCTGTTTTCCCGTAAAACTCTGAAATTCATATTCTCTTTCCACTAAAATCCTACGCGAATTCACTAACTGTCCGATCTCGATCGCAGGTTCTTCAATTTTCGTTAAGTCCTGGCCAAAAATAGCCGCGCTACATTTATAATAATGATTATCACGCCCAAAATTTAAATGAAAGCTGAAGATTATCCATTTGTTAAAGAACTGATAATTGACATTCAGGGTAATATCCAAAAAGTCGTTATCAATTTTAGCGATTATCAGCGCCTCCTAGAAGCGATGGAGGATGAAGGACTCGTACTTGCGATGAGGGAAGTAAAAGATGAAACCCCTCTTAATTTAGATGAAGCGCTAGCAGAACTTGAAAAACAGTGAATACATACTATCCATATTACAGGGTTCTACATCGAAAGGAATTTTACCGCTACTTTCCTTGAGTACGATCGCTACCCATACAAAACAATATCAAATCCGCTTCCCAAAACCAACAATCTCCTCAACTGTAACTCTAAATCTGGGAAAAACCGCGACTCAATCCTCTGTTTGCCTGTAAAACTCTGAAAGTTATATTCTCTTGCCACTAAAATACTACGCAAATTCACCAACTGTCCGATCGCGATCGCAGGTTATTCAATTTTCGGATTCTTCGCCTACCCCCTAACTCCTGTTTCTAAACTCCCACAGCTCCTTCTTGTCCGTAAGCTTGCCAAGCCAAATCCACCAATCCATTTACAATCGCCGACGCTACCACCGCACTGCCCTTGCGTCCTTCCGTGCGGATGTGGGGAATTAAGGAATCTTGCAATCTTTCTTTCGCAACGTCCACATCGACAAAACCAGCAGGGGTTCCGATTACTAAAGCGGGACGAATTTCTTCTGCTTCAATTAATTCTACGAGAGAAGTTAAAGCCGTTTGCGCGTAACCCACCACAAAGATGCCTTCTGGATAACGTCTGGCTAAAGTTTCAATTCCCCAAGCAACGCGGGTTTTTTCTCTTTGGGGTCGCGTCAGGGCGTCCATACTGCAATACACCGGGTTAGCAAAAGTACTTTGAATACTTGGTGTAATTCCCACTTGTACCATTGGCACATCTACGACTATGGTAGTGCGAGCGGCTAAAGCGGCGGCTCCGGCCTGTAATGCTCTTTCCGAAAAACGAATTAAAGATTTGTATTCAAAGTCTGCTGTAGCATAAATCACCCGACGTACTATTTCGTATTCTGCTGGGGAAAATACATGATCCCCTATTTCGCGATCGATAATTGCCAGACTCTGAGCATCTGTAAGGTGCCATTCCATGATTTCTGCTACATAAAACGGAAGCAATGCTTGATTTTCTCTGTCTGGCTCATATTCTACCGCGCTTTTATGGCATCTGTTTCTAGTTCCGCCGCATTGTTGCACTCATCGTCTTGGGACAGACACCCGGTTTTGGCGAAAAACCGGGTTAGTTGAAGTGGGACAGAAACCCGGTTTTGGTGAAAAACCGGGTTTGTTTAACCTTAGCGGCTGGAACTTTCAGAAGGGGAAGCTAGCATTGGCGATAGGTAGGCGACTAAAGCACCAATCATGAAGCCTGCCACATTTCGGAACAAGGGCAACCACTCGGAAGTACGGGTGACGACTGGGCCAATACCGAAGGCAATAAACAATATCCCCCACAATGGCGAGAAAATTAAAGCCCATTGCCAAGCTATAGCTTGTCCTGGTTTGCGGGGTTGGGCGGCGAATCCAAACACAACACCACCAACAATCGAGGTAACTAGGGTAAGAATCCACTGCTCGCGGGGCAGTCCCGGTACTACGTTGCAGCCGCCCTTGAGCAAACAGGTTTTGATCGAGTTAAGGGATTGTATGATGGATTGGTCTTCGCCTTCTTCGCGGACAAAGTACAGGTTGCCGTAACGAGTTTGCAGTTCAATCCAGAAAGTACGAGGTAAAAGCTTGTAAATGTCATCGCCGACGCTGAAGTTTAGGATATTGCCGCCTCGCGAATCAGCAACCAGTAAGACGCTTTTGTCATCCAATCCCCAATAGTTTTTGACAGCACGACCGGGAGTTTGGTCATATTGGGTCAAAACTCGCAGCTTCCAGCCAGTTTCTGCCTCGAAACTCTGTATATCTTGTGCAAGAGCTTGTTCCTGAACGTCGGTAAGAGACTTCGCTAAGTCAATTATTGGCGTTTGAATCTGGGGCAGTAACTCTGGATTGTCGAATGCCTGTGCTGCCGGTGCTTGGGCCCAAACACTTGCGGCCAGGAAGAAGGCTGCTATGGATACCAAAAGTCGTTTTACAAAATTATGCTTCTGCATTGGCTTTTTTACCAGAATCTCAAGTCGCGGACACTAAAATATTGCTTTCTTAATCAAAGGATAATAGAAAAATTATATTTCTTTACACTTGTTTACAAAAAATTTTCTAAAAAATTGCGATCGCAACCAGTTAGCAATGAATTGCAAGGATATCTGCGTAAAAAAAGTTTTTTTGCGCTATAATATCAAGGCTAAAATTTTCGGAATCGTACCAACTACAACAAACCAGTAGCAGTACTTGAAATTATTCAACTTCATCACCAGACCAATATACTTCCGAATCTGAGTGAGAAGCCTCGGCGCTTCGGCGCTCAGCAATTTCTCGGTGAGACTCTGAAGCGCGATGAGAAGGTGCGATCGCTCGATCGCGAACATCCAAGGGAGTTCCTTGAGAAGGCGGGAGAGGGGTAGCGGCAGACCGCCGTCCTATAGAGGCGGAGGGGCTAGTTTGGCTGCGAGTAAAGGTTTTCCAAGCGGCTTTAACACCAGTAAACACACTGCGAGTAGTAGTTTGCACTTTTTTTGCCTGCGTCTTGGCGGACACAACGCTTTGTTCGACTTGTTTAGCCGCAACACCAGCGCTTTTAACTCCCTCGCTGACATCATCTGTCAAATCGCTGATTTCCATACCGGTCAAGCGAATCGCTTCCAAAGTAGGGGGCAATTCGCGAGATAGGGTATCAGCTAATTTTTCCACACTGCGAGCAGCGCGGGCGATCTCCTGCAATGCGGGTATAGCTGCCATCAAAACAGCCGCAAGACTGACAGCAACCAGCAGTATGGAAAATCCTAACCAAAATAGGGGGTCAATCACAGGATTTGTGCCAAAAGCGAGGGTTATTTTTGCAGTTACCTGAGAGTTTATGTGGGTGTGATGTCTTGGGAAGCCACTGTAGTCCCCGAACCATAGGAATTCGAGTATAGCTCCTCCGGGTCGGGGGATGAGTTTTTTTCCGAAGGTGCTGCGGCTTCTGTTCGTTCAAAGGCTTTGCTTTCTTGAGCCCCAGCCTCTATTCCAGCAGAGATCGCTTCTTTAAGTCGCGTCAGGGTGTCATCCCAGTTTTTCAGTGCAGATTCGGAGAGCCGATCGGCTTGCAGCTGTACAGTAGTTGAGAGGTCTTCTGCCAAGTCGGGTAAAGCTTCGGCAGATTTTTTGAGCAAATGTCGCGTTTCTCTACCGGTGCGCGGTGCAATCAGCAAACCAGTAATGGTGCCGATCGCTGCTCCGAGCAGCATACCACCAATAAAAGCTCCAGAACGCTTATCAGACATTTTCGGGTCTCTATAGTTACAGGTTTTATAGACAAATATTACACTTGTCCATTCCAACCGTTTTGTCAGCGGTTAATTTCAGCGGACGTACTACTACATCCTGTATTTTCTTCGGTAAGGCGCTGCGCGTCTATGGAAAATGCTTTCCCGATCATACTAGCACTACTATTCACGTCCGTATTAATCAGTCTGCCGTCGCCAGCGCGAAACAAATCTCGGTTAATTCGCTTAACTTTGTCCTCGCTCGATCGGCAATTTCGCTACTTTTTTGAGAAATTTAGACTGCTTTGCCAGCTGACTTCGGGGCTTTTGCCAGACTTTCCCTAATAGGGCTAGTAAGCCTATAATTTGTTGCACCCTTTGGATCTGAATTTCCAGCACCTGATACCGCTCTCGCAGCAGCGATACGCCCTTCTGTCCTTTAGAAATTGCATTTGGTGCGTTGTACAGCACGTTATGAGTGCCCCGTTCTGCGGTAAGTATGGCATTTGCTGCGCGTGCCAGTATTTGCCGCAGTTTCCACACTCGCCAAGCAATATAGAAATTGATTAGGGCAATGAGAGTATTTATGGCTACGACGACTGGGATCATTTTTTAGCTTCTGACAAAAAACTCATCTAATTTTGTTCTGAACTTACATCTTGCACCATTCTCAACAATACCTGAGAAACCGGGTTGCTTAACGAAATATGTACGCTTTCAGATTTAACTATTTGCAGGAAACCCGGTTTCTAAACCTGGTGCAAGATGTGAGTTAAGGTTCATCTTTCACTTCTATAATGATAACTCGATAAGAAATAAAAATATCCAATACCATACAAGTAACGCCGCCTAGAACGAGAAACATACCACCTGTAAATAAATAGAGTGGCAACCCCTGAATTAAATTAGTATAAAAAAAGAAATTTATCCCGATGGATAAGGAAGTTAAAACGAAGCAAATTACCGCTAAAACCTGACACATAATTGCATTGCGAACAAACCATGCAGCTCGCAATAATATATTTACTTGTGTGATGATGTGCAACAATCTAATATTGTCAGACTCATCAATTTGACCTTGTTTGGTCATAAGTTTATTCAGGTTTCGCTTTTCATCATTCAATAACCTGATGCGAGTTAAAAGAGCTATATACCTGGCACTTAATCCCAAAAAAAATAAGGCACTAGAGGAAATCATTACCGCCGGTGCCAAAATCGCTTGAATTGCTTGGGTGGAAGTTATGGCATTGCCATCCATAAATTCATAGGTGTTACGGGCGACAACTGGAAAGAATACTGTGTAAGTTTACTACAGATCCAATAATGGCGATCGCAGGTGCGCCAAATTGATTTTCTTCAACTAACTTGACAATTGTACCCAGCGTACCGTAGAGTTCTTGCTGTTCGGGACGAGTACCCCAGCGCACCAAACCGACACGAGTTTCGCCACTTAAGCCAGCTATTTGCAATTGTTCGGCAATATAAGGTAGATTGTGAACGCCCATGTAAATTACAATTGTTTCCGAACCGTGAGCGATCGCACTCCAATTTACAGCGGGTCGATACTTCCCAGCCGCTTCGTGTCCGGTCACAAAAGTAACTGAAGAACTGTAAGAACGGTGAGTCAAAGGAATACCCGCATAAGCAGGTGCGGCAATTCCCGACGTTATACCCGGTACCACTTCCACAGACACACCCGCTTTTACCAAGTCTTCCATTTCTTCGCCGCCGCGACCGAATACAAAAGGATCGCCACCTTTCAAACGCACAACGATTGCTTCTGTCTGCGCCTTCTCTATTAATAAGTAAGTAGTTTCTTCTTGCAATAAGGAGTGACGCCCCATCCGTTTACCGGCATCAATTTTCTCAGCTTGCGGGTTAATCATCGCTAAAATTTGGGGACTGACAAGGGCATCGTAAATTACCACGTCGGCACATTCCAACAAGGCTTTTCCCTTGAGAGTCATTAGCCCCGGATCTCCCGGCCCCGCACCTACTAAATATACCTTACCCAAATACTTTTTCCTCTGCTCCATAAAACTGATACAAATCCGGATCTAACCGGAAATTGAAGTTTACTTACTGCTTCGTCCAGGGCTGTCGGCAGCTGACTGTCCACAGTCGTTAAGTTCCG
>NZ_JACJPW010000147.1 GCF_014696265.1 Aerosakkonema funiforme FACHB-1375
GGGATTAGGGGCTAGGGAAGAGGGAAGAGAGGGGCTAGGGGTTAGGGATTAGGGGCTAGGGAAGAGGAAAGGGAGAGGGAAGAGGGAAAACAGAGGGAAAAGGGAAAAGATTTATTCTCCCGCTCCCCCACTCCCCCACTCCCCCGCTCTTCCCCTAGCCCCTAGCCCCTAGCCCTAACCCCTTCCCCAGGCAGCCGATCGAAAAATTGACACAGATAAACTTAACGTAGCTTAACGTTCAGGGTAAAATGACCAAGTGATGTGAGTAAGCACAAATTACTAGGCAACGAGAAATGTTAACTGCTTCATCTAGAACTTCTACGATCCAACGTCCTACTTTGGCTTCTGACGAACTCACCCATATGTCTGTGGCGTTAGCAAATCAAGTCAAACTGATGCAGTCAATGAAGTCTGTGTACCAGGCAGATCAGCAAGTCAAGCTCTTGAATTTGCAAGCTGATGTAGAAAATTTGTTGCAAGAACTACAAAATATCAAACAGCAACAGGTGACCTTAGAGAACCAAGAGGTGGCGAACTAGGACAAAAATGACAACTGATAGAAGCAAATAGCAGGTATCTTACCTGCTAGGCTCAGTTGCTGCCTTACAAAAATAAACTTTCCTTTCATCTTGGCTGGGATGTCAGCTTGGCTCGATCGAGCCACACGATGATAGTGCAGTCACAAGATTGTGGTATAAAGGCAAAAGTTTTGCCAACTGCACTGCTGCTTATAAACAAAAAACCTGGAATTCGTTTTAAGCCGGGGATTTTAGCACAAGCTCTCTCAAAAGGTAAAACACATCATCAGCACAGCCTGTATGCTTCGCATACAGAAATGGGTACTTCACCTTTACTGGCATTTGGAGACCTCTAAATTTATACATGACTGCATCGACGATCAAACCACAGAACCAGGCATTGACTCTTAACCCTTCGGAGTTACGCCTCAGACATATATTGAAAACTCTGCCGCGCGAAGTATTCATCAAGGATCGGCGAAAAGCTTGGACATCAGTTGCGATCAGCGTTTTGCTGGCTTGCCTGGGCTATGTGAGCATCGCCTTTTCACCCTGGTTTCTGTTGCCATTATGTTGGATTTTTACGGGTACGGCGCTGACTGGTTTTTTTGTGATCGGTCATGACTGTGGCCATCGTTCATTTGCCAACCGACGGTGGGTGAACGATTTGGTGGGTCACACAATGATGCTGCCTTTGATTTATCCTTTCCACAGCTGGCGCATATTGCACAATTATCACCACGCTCACACTAATAAGCTAGATGAGGATAATGCTTGGCAACCTTTTAAGCCAGAGTTTTATGGCAGTGCGGGACGCCCGTTGCAGTGGGGTTATCAGGCAATCCGAGGCTGGTTTTGGTGGGTGGGTTCGATCGCGCATTGGGCCCTTTTGCACTTTGATTGGTCGCGATTTGAGGGCAAACAGCGATCGCAAGTGAAATTTTCGTCGCTACTGGTGCTAGTAACAGCTGCGATCGCTTTCCCGATCCTAATTGCGACGATCGGCATCTGGGGCTTCGTCAAGTTCTGGTTAGCACCCTGGCTAGTTTACCATTTTTGGATGAGTACCTTTACCCTAGTACACCACACAGATCCAGAAATTCCCTTTAAGCCAGAAAGCGAGTGGAACGAAGCTATGGCCCAACTAGCTGGCAGCGTTCACTGCGACTACCCTCGTTGGGTGGAAATTCTCTGCCACGATATCAACGTTCACGTTCCCCATCACCTTTCTACTGCCATTCCTTCCTATAATCTCCGAATGGCTCATCGCAGTTTGAAACAAAATTGGGGACAGTATTTACGGGAATGCCGCTTCTCTTTGTCTTTAATGAACAAGATTGTAAGCGAGTGCCACTTGTATCATCCACAGGAGAACTACGAATCTTTCCAAAGCTACCATTCCAGTCTCAAGGACAATAAAAAATAAACTGTAGTTAAAAGCAATTCAGTTTTAACTAAAAAATGCCCAGTCGCTTAAGCGGCTGGGCGTTTGCACAAATTGTAAAATCTATTTGTGGATAGAAGGGCTTCCCAGTCACTACTCGTTAGACTACGGCCAATACAACTTTTGAAATTCCCAACAGTTTCTTGGCATGACACAACCGATACCTAAGCAGTCGCTGACTCCCCTAACTGAAAACAGACGCCTCAACCTTCATGATGTCTACATTTGCCCCGTTTGTCGTTACGGGGAGCTTTCGGTACTGACCCTGACGGAATCTTTTGCTTGTAACTTTTGTCGCCATATTTTCACGACTAACCTTAACGATCAGTTGCTGATAATGGCTGATAGTTCGCAGCCAATGGCTTGGCGATGGACGGGTCGCAACTGGAAAATAGCTCATCAGAAGGATTCTGAACTTACCGCAGTTCTTTGGCTGCTGGGAGCGGCTTTAGTGATTTTCCCTACCCTAATTGTGGGGCTTTCTGCTTATATTTTTCCTGCCGAAGAGGGGAGTTACGGTGCTTGGCTTCCCAAGTTTTGGATTGGTTTGACTTTTGTTTGCCATCTCTCTTTTGTAGTTTGGCTGCTAGCGGAAAATTATCAATTACCTTATTACATGGTATTGAAAGTTAAGTTGCGAGAATTCTTAAGTCGTAGAGAAGAAAGAACTTAAAATTGTAGATTGGGTTAAACGAAGCGGGAAAACCAAAGATAATTTGTAGGGTGGGCACTGCCCACCAAAATGGCTATAACCTTTGAACAGAGATAATGGTGGGCACTGCCCACCCTACGTTTAATTTTGCCTACCTACTTTAGCAATACCTGTTCGTAAAGTTGACCGGCGCGTTCCCAAGTGTATTCTGTTTCTACAAGCGATCGCCCATTTTTCGATAGTTCTTCTCGCAGTTTGGTATCTTCAAATAAGCGGGCGATCGCGCTCACATATTCCTCAATGCGATTTGCTCGCAAGGCGCGTAAGGGTACGTCGCGAGTATCCACGGCGAGTCCTTCCAAACCGCGATCGCTCGCTACTACCGGTACTCCAGCTGCCATTGCTTCTAGGGTTTTATTCTTAATACCATAACCCGCACGCAATGGCACAACACAAACTGTACTCGCGTGCAAATAATCTGCCATTGAAGCAACTTTACCCGTAACGATAACTCCGGTGCATTCCCCCAGTGCCAAAACTTCTGCTGTCGGACGTGCGCCGACAATGCTAAAAGTTGTATCGGGGTAATTTTTTTGCAGTTCTGGCAATACGTCTAAGGCAAAAAAACGAGCGGCGTCGATATTGTGGGTGGCGTCCATTGCGCCAACGAATATTAGTTTATGTCCTCCCGGATCGGAGGTACGATAGGGAAATATTTCTAAATCTACGCCGTTGGGAATGACTGGGATTGGCGCGTCGGGACGGAGTTTGAGGAATTGCTGTTTGTCGTCTGCGGTGGTGACGACGATGCGATCGAATTTCCCAGAGTAGCGTTTCTCGTAGCGTTCTAATAATAGCATGAGATAAAGGCGATCGCGTAAAGCATTCGGTGACGCTCCCATTTCCAAATGATCGCGAATCCACCCATAAACCGAACTGTGAATATCGACAACTGTCTTAACCGATTTGCGAAATTCAGGGCGAACGTAAATTTCATTAACGCTGTGTTCGCAGGTAATAACATCGCATTTTCCAGCTTTGACAAACTCATCTACCCAACTTTGAATTTCCGGTGAGTAGCGGTATAAAACATTCGGTGGTGTTGCTTTGATGACTGATTCTGCAAAACGTGCTGCTTTACCAAATAATCCTTCTATTCCCCCTTGTTTCGGTTCTGGGGGTAAGGGAAAAATTACCAGATTACTTACCCATTGACGCAGTTCTTCTATTTCTGTATCTGTTACTCCCGCGTGGCGTTGGGTCACCAGCGTGATATGATGGCGCTGGTGCAGGTATTTCAGCAGGTTGAAAGTTCTGATTTCCGTTCCGCCTCGGCTGGGTGGATAGGGGAACGTGGACGACAGCATGAGAATATTCATACAAGTTACTCAAATAGAAGTCGTAATTGCAGTGATTTGATAGACATTAGCCTATATCTATCTTGTCCGGCATTGTCGCTGTGCCGGAAATTACCTTGATGAGAGTGTAGTAGCCGATGAAGGTGATTTATCGCCATTGGGAAGCAAGTGGCCGGAGTCTTTGCGGAACAGATGCAGTAAAATCATCCTCACACATAGGCCAATGTAAAATACATCTATCTTAGGATAGTAGTTTTTATCTGAATGTCTATACAGGCAGTTTGACATTGTTAGTTTACTCGGATATAACTGTTTTAATAAACTGTATTTTTTGGTAATGTTAGTAGAGATTTTGCCTCGCTCGCGCTATGCCACACTCCAAAAAATAAACAGGTAACCTCAAAAATATCTCTTCCCTGTATTTTTTTATGAATTAAAATTTTCAAAACCAAACAATGACTTCATTCAATATGTACGATCTGGGTGCTTTAGAAAAAAATTTGTTTCAACAAAAATTTGAGGTGCGTTCCTTTTTAAGTCTTCATCCAAAATTATTTTTCCCCTTGGTAAAATTGGCTGGAAAAAACCCAAGTCAAGCAGTAGGAAAACATACTGAGTTAGTGATAGAAGGATTTCCGCGTTCTGCAAATAGTTTTTCTATTGGTGCATTTCAATCTGCTCAACCTCGTCGCATCGCATTGGCATCGCATTTACACGCTCCTGCCCAAATCATACGTGCTGCCCATCTTAATATACCAACTTTAGTTTTGATCAGAAAGCCTGTGGATGCTGTAGTTTCTCTCAGATGTTTGGAGTTAGAAACAAATTATTTAAGTACATCCCGAAATCCAGCCTTAGACATCCCTTTAGAAAAATATTTTAGTAATTGGATATCTTTTTATACTAGGATAATGCCCTATAGAGATCGTTATGTTGTAGGTTTATTTGATGAAGTTACCCATGACTTTGGTAGCATAATTGAAAAGATTAATTACCGTTTTGGTACGAATTTTACTATTTTTTACCATACAAAGCAAAATGTAGATAAGGTTCACAAAGAGCAAGGATTTCATTCCGGCCCTTCCAAAAAGCGTCAATTTTTAAAACAAATAGTTAGACAAGAGCTAGAAAGTGATGAGATTAAGTTTATGATTAATAAAGCCAATGCCGTATATTACCAGTTCGAGATATTTGCCGGTAAATATTTTTTTTAATTAAGTAACGCCAGTTGCTAGTTATTTGCTTTCTGGGTATGTTGTTGGGCTCATATCCCTGTTATCCCTCGCATCAAGGGGCTAAAGCTAGGGCAACGTACCTATTTTTAGCTTTCGAGTTATTCTAATAAGTTAGATAAAGGTGAGCAAATGGAAACTAACGAGCTGAAGTTCCTGCTGAAATTGCTGGGTTGTCCTAATTATCGGTCATCCCTTTCTGCTACCATTTTCAAAGAATTTAAAGGTAAGGACAAAATTTGTCGAGAGTTGGGGGAAGAACGGGAACTGATCGACTTTTCCCGCGAAATGGCTACCGTTAAAATTTTACCGCCCGGTCGCGCTTTGCTGAAAATAGATGTCTCCCAGTTACCCATTGCAGACAAAGAACTGAAGCTGCTGGAGAAAATAGGCAAAGCTTCCGGAAAAATCAAACCCAGCGATATCACAGTGGTGAAAGCGGCTGAAAGAGAGGAGATATTAAAAAATCTAGCCGATCGCGGTTTGATTGAAGCCGAAAATAAACTCAAACGCCAGAAAGCCGAGGTATGGCTGACTCCGCGAGGACTGGAATATTTGCGGGATGACTACAACCCCAAGGGTTCTGCAACCATTAGCCTGGATTTGCTGAAAAATTACCTGAACTTTTTGCGGAAATCCCTCCGCGAAAAGTCGGAAGTAGTATCGCCGCCAGTTACACCGACAGCTAAGCCTAGCGATGACGAGATTTTACAGATAATTCGAGATTTAGATAAAGAATTGGGGACGGAAAATTATTTACCAATTTTTCACCTGCGGCAGAAATTACAACCGCCTCTATCTAGGGAAGAATTAGATCGATCGCTTTATCGCCTGCAACGGGATGACCGGATTGAGTTGAGTTCGCTAGTAGATACGACGCCTTATACTCCAGAACAAATTGACGCCGGAATTCCCCAAGATATTGGCGGGCCACTGTTTTTTATCGTCGCCAACTAGCAATCTACTCGCCTTGGCATTCTAAAAGCAGTTACCTAGTTTAAAGGAAATTTCACTATGGCATCCATTGACGACATTATTCGACGCGAGGTTAATCCCTTTGACCCCACAACTTTTAAACCGGGTAACTTTTGGAGGGAAAAGCAAGACGCAAAATTAACAGTAGATTCAATTCATCAAGAAGCGATCGCAGAAATTGAAGAGCTTCTAGACCTTATTGCCAAAGACCATCGTAGTCGCACCGTACTCCTCACTGGCGATACAGGTTCTGGCAAAAGCTATCTCTTAGGTCGGCTCAAACGCGCTTTCAACCGGAAAGCTTTTTTTGCCTACATTGGGCCTTGGCCTAACAACGACTACATCAGGCGTCATATCCTCCGCTATACCGTTGATAGCTTAATGCAGGTTCCAGAGGGACAAAAAGATTCACAGCTGATGCTATGGCTGAAAAGTCTATCTGCTTTCACGAAGCGCAGTTTAAAACAAAGAATTTTTGATGAGAGTGTCTGGCAATTATTACGCAGCAATCGGCAAAAATTTATTAGACACCTTAAAGATTCATACAAAGAAGCAGGGATTTATAATGCTGACAGTTTTTTTGGCGTGCTTTACGACCTCACCGATCCAGAATTGTATCCCTTGGCCTGTGAGTGGTTACGAGGAGATGATTTAAGTGAAGAGTCTCTGCAAGAATTAAAAGTTCGACGCTCTATTGAAACAGAAGAAGCTGCCTGGGAAACCTTATCAAACTTAGGCAGAATTTCTACTGAAACTCAGCCGATTGTCTTGTGTTTTGATAATACAGAAACAGGTATGAATTCTGAAGGTGATTTTAATCCACAACCTTTTTTTAACGTTAACACAACTATTCATAATGACGGTCTAAAAAACTTTTTGATAGTTATCAGCTTCCTTACTGATGGCTGGAAGCGAGTTATAGATCGCATTCAAATGTCTGACAAAGCTGGGATTCATCAAGAAGTTCATCTAAAACGTATTAATCTAGATCAAGCAGAAGCACTGTGGGCTTTTCGGCTAAAGCTACTTCACTCTCAAGCTAAGCCTCAGCCTACTTCCTCAATTTTTCCTTTAACTCGCCAAGCACTAGAAATCAAATTTCCCGGTGGTAAAACCGATCCGAGGAATACACTAATTCTGGGTGGGCATCTGTTTGATAAATATAAAAAATCAATAATTGCTACAAGTGATAAAGATGATGAGCGTGATGAGGGTAATAATGCTAATAATGGTAATGATCCAAATGACAAGGTTTTAGCAGCATTCAAATTAATCTGGCAGGATGAATACAAAAAAGCTCAGATAAAAATTATCAAAATTAGCCTTTTAGCAGCACCGGAACTAATTCGGATGTTGGCAGAAGCTTTAGCTGCCTTACAATTTCAGGGAATTAAACCTAAACTATTAAGTGGAAAGTACAGCGGTCATTCCCTCAGTTATGAAAACCCTAATCAGCAAAAAAGGGTAGGAATAGTCTGGACAGAAGATCCCAGTATGACTAGCTTTGTTCATATTATGAATGCTTGCCAGAAAGTGATTCAACAAAATGCTTGTGAAAATCTGCATCTGATTCGTGGTGTTACAGTAGGGAACGGAAAACTTGCCGGATACCAAATATACAAACAAATTTTCACAGGTTCTCAACATCATCATATTAAGCCAACTTTATCCTCTGTTCACTACTTAGCTGCATATCACAGTTTGGTTAATTCTGCACTTGCCAATGAATTAGTAGTGGCAGGCAAACCCGTCAGTTTGAAGGAATTAGAAGATCTAATTCGCAATGCAGAAATTTTGAATAATTGTATTTTATTGCAGGGATTAGGCATTGTGCGAAAAGCTGATATTCCAACAGATAATGGGGATTTTAAGGAGGTGAGAGAATTTTTACTTAATGTAGTGAAAACTCAAGGATACTTAAGTAAAAATACTTTAAATGAAAATGCGGTCAGGAAGTTTTCCGAAGTCAATCAAACTCAAGTTGAGCAATTGATTCAACAGCTAATTAAGGAAAATAAAATCCAACTTGTCAATCCTAAAGACCCGCCAAAAGACCATTTGGTTTGCTTTGTACCTCAAGTTTAGTATCTCATGCCTTACCTCAATGAAGCTTCTGAAATAATAGCTATAATCAACAAATTTGCATCTGCAAAAATCATTTTCGCAGATACAGAAGTAGCTGACTGGAATACCGCATATCCGAGATTATCTCTAATTCAGGTGTTGGCAGATACTGACAATCTGAATGCCGATCGCGCTTATATTCTAGACGTATTGGATAAGCCGGATTTGGTAGCATATTTTGTCAAGCAAATCATGATTAATGCCGAAATCGAAAAGGTTTTTCACAACGCGAGTTACGATTTGAGATTTTTGGGGGGAAGCAAAGCAAAAAATGTGACTTGCACTTTGAGGATGGCGAGGAAAATCACACGCGATCGCCTCTCTGTTTCTAACCTAAAACTCAAAACTTTAGCAGCAGAACTTTGTCAATTTACCAATGTCGATACAGAGGAACAAGCAAGTGATTGGGGACGGCGACCTTTAACTGAAAAACAGTTAAAATATGCTAAATACGATACAGTTTATCTGGCTCACGTACATCAGCGTTTATTAAAAGTAGCTAATCGTAATTATACCACTTCAGAGGAGAGCGCATCAATGCCGCGATCTGAAAAATCCGAAAATACTTCTTTTAGCGTAACCAAAGTTAGAGTTGCGTTTGAATGTCCGCGTTTATTTTATTTGAAGCAACATTTTAATGGAAATACGCAGTTTTTGCCGGACGATCGCACCAAAGGAATTGGTACTATATTCCACAAACTAGCCGAAGAATTTATCAGTACTGCTAAACGCGAACCGCAGTTTCAAGCTTTGTTCGATCCACCAGTAGAAAAATTGAAGGCGGATGCGATCGCTACTCAAATCCAGCAGTTATTTTACATACAAGTATTCTATCCATCCTATCTGCAAACAGCTATTCAACAACAAGATGCAAACCAAGCGACGGCGCTGCATCAAATTTGGCAGGGATTAACCAAACTCATCCGTCACTGGACTGAATTACTGATTAAAAACCGCCGCTATTGTCGTGCGGATGCTGTGATTTCTCGCACTTTGGTTACAGGAGAATTCAGTCTCGAACATAATTTCATTTTACCAGATGGAACGCAGCAAAAGTTAATTGGAAGACTGGATAGTTTAGTTTTTGATTTTGAGAACAAGCGCCTTTGTGTAGTCGAGTACAAAACTTACGAACCAGTCGATCCTTCAGCACAATTAGCACAAGTTTCTCTGTACAGCTATATGCTGAAAGAAAAGAAAAATGTACCAGTTGATTCGGCGGTTTACTGCGTTTTTCCAGAATTCAAAGAATATCGTTATTCCTGGGAACAACTGGAAAATACAGTTCATCAGGTTATTCCTCATAAATTACAGCAAATGCGAGAATGGTTGAGTTGGAAACCACCTCACCCCAATCCGCCGCCACCAACTCCCCAAGCGCACCTTTGTCAGATTTGTCCTCAGCAAGAAAAGTGTCAGAGTTTTTTTACGGTAGAAAGCAGTCAACCTAGTTCTTCTGAAAATGGGATATCTTCTCAAGTATCTGAGACGAAAAAGCAACCTGCACCAACTCCCGACGCAGATGCGATCGCCCAAAAGTTAGTGGAAACTCTCAAGTCTTTTGCTATTAACGTTGATTACCAAGGCGCAGCGATCGGCCCAGCTTTCATCCGCGTTAAGCTCAAACCTCAGCTTGGGGTAAAAGTTGTTTCTATATTAAATAGATATGCCGATCTACAGGTGCAATTAGAGTTAGCTTACCCGCCGATGATTGCACCGCAAGCGGGATATGTCAGTGTAGACTTACCGCGAGCCGATCGTCAAATTGCCAAAATCGAAGATTACATCCAGCATCAGCGATTACCCGCAACAGCACCTGTAAAAATTGCTATTGGTATAAACCTTGATGGCGAATTGGTAGAAGCAGATTTATCCGATCCGAATACCTGTCACTTTTTGGTGGGGGGGACAACTGGTAGCGGGAAAAGCGAGTTTTTGCGAAGTCTTCTCCTCAGTTTACTTTTGCGACACGCACCCGATCGCCTCAAAATTGCCCTTGTCGATCCCAAACGGGTAACTTTTCCGGAATTTGAAGGGATACCCTGGCTATATTCTCCTGTGGTCAAAGATAGCGAAAGTGCGATCTCCCTGATGAATGAGTTAGTTACAGAAATGGAGGAACGTTACCGTCTGTTTGAAGCGGCTGGGTGTCCGGATATCAGTTATTACAATCTGCAAGCAAGTAAACCGCTACCCCGCATTGTTTGCATTTTTGATGAATATGCTGATTTTATGGCGGAAAAAGAAATTCGCAATGCACTAGAATTGTGCATTAAACGTCTCGGCGCGATGGCGCGAGCAGCTGGTATCCACCTGATCGTCGCTACCCAACGCCCAGAAGCTAAGGTTGTCACCCCGCTCATCCGCTCTAATTTACCGGGGAGGATTGCATTGCGTACCGCGAGTGAGGCAGATTCAGTTATTGTGCTAGGTGGCGATCGAAAAGCAGCTGCCTACCTGCTGGGAAAAGGGGATCTACTGTACCAAGTGGGATCGCATCTACACCGATTGCAAAGCTTGTTGGCTACAATTATCGAATTGCCCCAAAGCTAGGCTTCTCTAGCGACAAAAGGCATCGTCAAATGATTCGTCTACCTCCGTGGGAAGATTTCAGTAGCTAACGCCCTTTTGCCCCGTGCCCAAAGATATTAAATTTAATTAAGCAATCCATGCTGAGATTGCCAGAATATCTAGACCAACCTTGCTATGTAGGGCGTCATCTTGAGAGGACAGAACGAATGGGATATATCATTTCAACTGCCAACATGAAAGGCGGCGTCGGTAAGACGACCCTCACCGTAAACTTAGCCGCCAGTTTAGTAAAAGATTTCGGTAAGCGGGTTTTAGTGGTCGATTTGGACAATCAAATCAGTGCCACTCTCAGCTTGATGTCCCCACAGGACTTTTCTAAGCGCCGCAGAGACAAAAGAACGCTGAGACATTTGGTAAATAAGGCAATCAAACCCGATATTAAATTATCGATAGCGATTCAGGATATAATTTGCCCTTATATTTGTTCGCTTAAAGATCTGGATTTATTGCCGGGTGATCTGGATCTTTATGACGAATTTTTAGTATCGGAAATGCTCTATGAAAAAGCAATTCATGGAGGTCAAAATAACTTCGAGCAAGTTTGGATTCGCTTTGAAAGAAGACTGGTACAACACATTTTAAGTCCAGTCATTAAAGACTATGACTTTATCATCCTCGATTGTGCGCCTGGGTATAACCTCTTAACTCGTAGCGGTCTTTTGGCTAGCGATTTTTATATATTACCTGCCAAGCCAGAACCATTATCCGTGATCGGTATTCAGTTACTGGAAAGACGACTTGCCCAACAGAGAGAAATTCATAAAGACGATCCGGTGAATATTCAATTGCTGGGAATTGTCTTTACGATGTCCGGTAGTCTGCTAACGGGAAGGTATTACCAGCAAGTGATGCGCCGAGTCAATGAAGATTACAGCGCCACAAAACTCTTCAAAACTCGCATACCAGTTGATGTCAGCGTCTCGAAAGCTGTCGATTCTTTTATGCCGGTTATCCTATCCAATCCTAACTCTTCTGGTGCTAAAGCTTTTGCCCAATTAACACAAGAATTTTTACAAAAGATCAGCGTTATTACTACGGTGAAGCAAAACCCAGCCAAGTTTGATTTGGGAGAATGAGGATTGATGCAGGAGGAAAAACTTAGAGCGCCAGTCCAGTAAAAGAGGTTGACAAAACAAATAAGGTGTGTATGTGTACAGAAACCTCGGCAGGGCGAAGCATTTGGATATAAAAATTGTTGTTTCTCGCGATCGATTGTCGCCCAAATACTTCGCCCCTACATAATACATATCTCGTTTTTTTATCAATTTATTCTACTAGACTGGCGCTCTAGCAAGAAATTGCAAGCCTCAGCCAATCTCTATAAACAGCAGATGGCTTTAAAACAATAGGTTGGGTTTCGTTACCTTAACCCAACCTACTAAGCTCGATCGTGTTTAACGCAGTTAAAACTCTCCGCGTAGCGCGGGAATACAGCGTTCGCATAAGAGGGGATGCAGTGCGGATTTACCCACATAAACTGAGTAGTTCCAGCAGCGATCGCACTTTTCTCCTTCTGCTTTGACTATACCCACAGTTACACCATCAAACTGTCCTTTGTACTCGACTGCTGACAAAGCATCTGGCGAGTCTAGCAGTTCTACTTGAGAAGCAATAAACAAGTAACGCAGTTCGTCCACACCCTTATTTTGGATATTGGCGAGATCGCTATCTTGTGAAGATATTGCAGACAAAGTTTCGACAAGTGTTTCTGTTGTTACTGTAATGCTATCTGCTGCTTGCACGATCGCTTTTTCCCGTGGTGTAGTTCTACCGACTACCTCATCTTTGAAAGATTGAATGCGATCGAACAAAACTTCCCGATCCGCTGCTTTGAACAAATTGCGACTCGCAAAACGCAAGCAATATATAACTCCCACCAGTGTAAAGAAGGGTTCCAGTGCAGGGATGCGATTAACGGCGTTTAACATAGAGGCGATCGCATAAAGCAAGCTTACCACCGCTACAATTAAGCCGAGACTTGTCAGCAGTTTTTGGTTGTCTTGCAAAACTTCGCCCAGATTATCTACCCATTCAGACACCACAGCAGATACACGATCCGAAAACTGGTTCCATTGTTCGCTGTATGTTTCTTTTGTGGTTACCTGAATCGGAATATTGATGTCGTCATCTTCTTCTTCAAGTTCTGCTGCTGCTGCGATTTCTGCTGGTAACTCAACTGTAGGATTCATATCCTGCAAGCGTTGGCGTAACTCGGCATCTTCAACGTAGAGCAACACTTTTGCTTCCAGAGAAGAGCCGATCGCCGACTCTTTCCGCGCTTGTTCCATTACCTTATTCACATCACCCCGCATCTGCCGCAATTCTTGCCAAAATGCAGCCAATTCGGGATTTTTCCACCGTTCGTCTAATTTAACCCAGCCGGATTCAAATACAGATTCGGCAGGCTTCGGATAAGGTAGAAACTGCCAGATATCTTCTGCCATATGGCACAGAACAGGTGCGATCGCTCGTGCTAAATTCTCCACAGCAATAGCTAGTACCGTTTGACAGCTGCGTCGGCGGAAAGAATCGGGTGCGCTGATATAAAGCCGATCTTTCGCCATATCCAAATAAAAGTTGGATAAATCCACAACACAGAAATTCTGTACCGTTTGGAAAAAGCGAAAGAATTGGAAACTTTCAAATGCTTCTGTGATTTCTGCAAACACCTCCGTCATCCGGTGCAGCATATAGCGATCGAGATCCGGCAATCGATCGTAAGGAACCGCATCTTTTGCTGGGTCAAAATCGTGCAAATTACCCAACAAAAAACGCGCCGTATTGCGGATCTTGTTTCTGACATCTCCTAGCTGCTTGAGGATGTTTTTACTGATGGGAACATCGGAAGAATAATCCACCGAAGACACCCACAAACGCAACACATCAGCACCATAAGGCGGCTCTTCTTTTTGATTTTTACCGCCCTCAATTACCACCCTCGGATCGATGACATTACCCAGCGATTTACTCATTTTGCGGCCTTGTTCGTCCAAGGTAAAACCGTGGGTCAACACCGTTTTATATGGTGCTATATCATTATTTGCTACACTTGTCAATAAGCTGGACTGGAACCAACCCCGGTGCTGATCCGACCCTTCCAGATACATATCGACTGGGTAGATTAATTCCGGTCGCTGTTTCGCCACCGCCGCCCAAGACGAACCGGAGTCGAACCAGACATCCATCGTATCGGTGCCTTTGCGGTAGGTGCGACCGTTTTCGCGGTATTGTGGGGGCAGCAGTTCTGGTACGGAGAGTTCCCACCAAGCATCGGAGCCTTTTTCGGCCACAATCTGTTGGACGTGAGCGATCGTCTCTTCAGTTAGCAGCGGTTCCCCGGTTTCTTCATCGTAGAAAACCGGAATTGGCACACCCCAACTGCGCTGACGGGAGATACACCAGTCAGAGCGATCGGCCACCATTGGCGTGATGCGGTTTTCTCCTTGGGCAGGAATCCATTTTACAGATGCGATCGCTTTAAGCGCCTCTTCCCGGAAACCTTCCACAGAAGCAAACCACTGTTCCGTAGCGCGAAAGATCGTCGGCTTTTTCGTGCGCCAATCGTAGGGATACTTGTGGACGTAGGGTTCTTCCTTCAGCAAGCTACCCACTTCTGCCAAAGCTTTGATGACAGCAGCATTACCATCACCCAAAACGTTTAAACCGACAAAATCTCCCGCTTCTTTTGTGAAATTGCCATCATCGTCAACTGGCGCGAGGATTGGCAGATTGTAACGCCGACCGACTTGATAGTCTTCTTGACCGTGACCGGGAGCTGTGTGTACCAATCCCGTACCCGAATCCGTGGTAACGTAATCGCCACCGATGACGATCGGACTTTCGCGATCGAATAGCGGGTGACGGTAGGTAGAAGTTTCCAGCGACTTACCCGAACCTGTCGCCTTCACAGTTAACTCGACTCCCAGAATCGACGATAACCGCTCCACCAAATCGGCGGCGACGATCAGATATTTAAACTTCCCTGGTATTTCCCCGGCTGAGTTTGGGCTAACTTCCACCACTGCATAGCTGAGGTTGGGGTTAACTGCGACAGCCAAGTTTCCCGGAATTGTCCAGGGAGTCGTTGTCCAGATTGCTACTCCCAGTTCCGGCAAATATTGCTCCAACGCCGATTTTAATGGCGGAGCCAAACTCACCATCGGAAAAGCGGCATAGATGCTGCGCGACGTGTGAGTGGGGCGACCTTGATTATCTTCCGGATATTCTAATTCCGCTTCTGCCAAAGCCGTTTTAGAACTCGGACTCCAGTGAACCGGCTTGAGACCGCGATAGATGTAGCCTTTGAGTAACATCTGACCGAAAACACCGATTTGTGCGGCTTCGTATTCCGGTTTCAAGGTTAAATAGGGATTATCCCAATCGCCCCAAACGCCAAAGCGCTTGAAGCCTTCGCGCTGTTCGTCCACTGTTTTGAGGGCGAAGTCTCTGGCTTTGCGGCGCAGTTCCAAGGGTGTGAGGTTTTGCCGTTCGGCGGCTTTCATATCCTGCAAAACTTTCAGTTCGATCGGTAAGCCGTGACAATCCCAACCTGGAACGTAACGCACCTTGCGCCCGCCGAGCAGCTGATACTTATTGATAATGTCTTTGAGAATTTTATTCAGGGCGTGACCCATGTGCAGCGACCCGTTGGCGTAGGGTGGCCCGTCATGCAAAACAAAAATATCGCCCGGATTGTTTTGCGACAGTTTTTCGTAAATCTTATGTTCTGCCCAAAATTTTTGCAGCTGCGGTTCCCGTGCGATCGCGTTCGCCCGCATATCAAACTGGGTCTTGGGCAGATTGACGGTATCTTTATAGGTTTTAGATTCTGTCACAGTGGGATACCGGAATATAGTGAAGACGTTTTGCAACCATTATCCTTGAGAAATTCACCTACCTTCAAGGGGAGGAAAGATCGAGGTTTGAGTTTTTGGCTGAGTTTTACGGCTGATGTGGCACAATCGATCGCGAAAGTTACGGTTTAGACAGCAATCTGGTATTGTTGGCAACGGTGTTTTGAGGAGTAATCAGTGTATTCAAATTATCAAGATTACCAAGATCGAGTGTCTATCTTTGAGCTAGCCCAACTGGGCAACACCCAGGCGATCGCCTACTGGATTAACTCGCTTTTGGTGCCCCAAGGCATTTACGTTCGCGTCCAAGCGGCTCGCAACGGCAGTTTGCAAATCTTTGTGGAATTGCCTTGGTTGCCTCAAAGCCAAGAGGATCGCCAGAAATTACGCGATCGCTTGCTGCGGTACATTTGCGATCGGCTGGGCAAACTGAATTCCAAATACATAAAAGTAATTGAAATCGTAGCAAGTCTTGTCGGATATACAGATATTCTTTGGAAACAGTCTGTACGGCTTCTCACCAAGGCCAACGGCGGTAAATTAAAAAACATTTCTAAACTAAGTAGCCGTAGCGAAAAACACACAGATGGCATTAACTTTAAAATTTTTCGTTCTATCTTTCTGTGCTGTTTAGCACTTGCAAGCTTTATCTTTATCTACAAAGCCAACAACTACGAAGCCGCAAACACTCCAACTACAGAGCCGCAATCTGAAACTTTAAGCACCGTAGATGTGTCCCCCACACCTGTGGCTTCGCCACCTCCACCGCAAGAAGAAGAAACCAAAAAGCTTGTATTTTCAGCACCAGAGCAATTTCAAGGGCAAATTGTTCATCAAGTACAACCAGAGCGAAACCAAAAACTCATCGCCCTCACATTTGATGATGGCCCCTGGCAAAACACCACCTTGCAAGTCCTGGAAATCCTCAAAAAACACAACGTTAAAGCCACGTTTTTCTGGATCGGGAAGCATTTAAAACAATACCCGCAAGTCGCCCAAAAAGTTGTAGCTGACGGTCACGCCATTGGCAACCATACATTCCATCACTTTACCCGGAAGATGAACTCCTCAACTGCCGCACGAGAAATTGATGAGACGGAAGAACTGATCTCCGAAACAACTGGCGTCAGAACATCGCTGTTGCGTCCCCCCGGTGGCGTCTTGAACAACGGGGTCGTCACTTACGCAAAAAAGAAAAAATATGCCATCTTGATGTGGTCGGTTGACTCCCGCGATTACCGCGTCCGCCAAGCATCGAAACTGGCCAAAAATGTGCTGAATTCCCCCAATTCTGGCGGCATTGTGCTGTTGCACGATGGCGGCGGCAATCGATCGGCCACCGTACAGGCATTACCGGAAATTATCAGCACACTCAAACAGCGCGGATACAAATTTGTGACAGTGCCGGAATTGTTGGAATCTGCAAAAAAGGCCAAGAGTCAAGGGAATAGGGGCTAGGGGCTAGGGGCTAGGGGCTAGGGAAGAGGGAAGAGGGAAGAGGGAAGAGGGAAGAGGGAAGAGGGAAGAGGGAAGAGG
>NZ_JACJPW010000148.1 GCF_014696265.1 Aerosakkonema funiforme FACHB-1375
CGGAGACATTTATTTCGCACAAATTGAGCAGTCCTAATTGCTTCATCAATGGCTTGGTATTGAGTTGTTTTCCCTTGAGCTTTAAATTCTAAAACTATCATTTGACTCGGAAAACCTCTACGTCAATTAGTTTAACGCAATTCGAGTCTAAACAGAAATCGAGACGGCGACTAAAGTCGCTTATCGACTTATCCCCATGTCTAAAGCCAGGGGCTTGCGTCTCGCTTTTCGGTCAGAAACCCGGTTTTTTAGAAAAACCGGGTTTCTTAAACCCCTCAAAAATAGCTTGGCGGAGTCCTAGCGCATCATCTGATTTTGATACATTTGAGCCAGCTGTTGCTGTGAGAGGTTACCCATTCCCGGCACTTGCTGTCCCATTGCCTGAAGTTGAGCCAGCTGTTGCTGTGAGAGGTTACCCATTCCCGGCACTTGCTGTCCCATTGCCTGAAGTTGAGCTAGCTGTTGCGGTGAGACATTACCCATTCCCGGTACTTGGTGTCCCATTGCTTGCAGTTGAGCTAGCTGTTGCGGTGAGACATTACCCATTCCCGGTACTTGGTGTCCCATTGCTTGCAGTTGAGCTAGCTGTTGCGGTGATACCATTCCCATTGCCTGAAGTTGAGCTAGCTGTTGGGGTGAGGCGTTTGCGAGTGCCTGGAGTTGGGCGAGCTGTTGCTGCGATACCATTCCTCCTCCAGCAGATTGATTGGCAGATGCTGCCAGTTGATTGAGTATTTGAGTCATCTGAACCATCAAGGCATTCATCTGGGAAAGTATTTGAGCTAGCTGGACGATCGCTTGGTTAGATGCGGCACCAGGCACAAGCTGTCCGCCTTGTCCCCCCATACCAGCAGAACCACCGCGACCGCCTGCACCGCCGCCGCCTCCGAGCAATCCTCCTACTAAAGGCAATCCACCAGCTACACCGCCGAGTGAATTAGCGACGCCTCCTACTAGCGGCAACCCACCGGCTACACCGCCGACCGTACCGAGCAGATCTCCTACTAGGGGCAATCCGCCCCCACCACCACCGCCACCGACCAATCCGCCTACCAGGGGCAATCCACCAGCTACACCGCCCACCAGTCCGGTGACTGCGCCCAAAGGCCCGCCTTCTCCGCCGGTTAAGCCACCCACCAGTCCGGTGACTGCACCCAAAGGCCCACCATCTCCACCGGTTAAACCGCCCACCAGTCCGGTAACTGCACCTAGAGGCCCACCATCTCCACCGGCTAAGCCGCCCACCAGTCCGGTAACTGCGCCCAAAGGCCCACCGCCTTCTCCACCGGTTAAGCCACCCACCAGTCCGGTAACTCCTCCCAGAGCTCCCGTCGCCTGACCTAAAACACCTGTGACGGGAGATAACAATCCGCCTTGACCCTGAGAGCCTTGGGAACCTTGGTTGCCTCCTGATTGAGCATTACCTGAAGACAAAAGTCCGGATGTGAGGTTGGAAAGCATAGGTTTAAGAGTTTTGAGTTGTATATAGTCGATTACGTGTGCGCTATCGGCACTGTTTGAAGTTGTAATTGAGATTGTATGAGACCCTTTTTGAACAAATCCCAAGGGGATTTGACTTTGTTTGAGCTTGCCTCTTTCTGCCCCAGGCGTCTTGGCAATGGGTTGCCCATCCAGAAATAAGTTGTCTTCCCCAGAGCCGTAGCGATCGTAACAAAGAACCAACTGTCCTTCAGTATAGTCTTCTGACAGGACAAAGTGAATGTTGAGTTGGCTGGTGGAATTGGGAATGGTATTTACATTCGTCGGCACCAGGCACGAGGGTATGGTGGGGTGATTAACGGGGTCGGATTCTGTGCCGATCGTATAGTTATATACCAGCGTCCAGGCTCCTGTGGCCGCTGGCGTTCCGCCTTGACCGGGCTTACCGATTTGCCAGAGTACCGATTGCGGGTCAGGCGCGGAAGTGTCTGCGGTAGGTTGCTGGGCTGCGAGGGGTTGTTCGAGAGGGGACGATCGCGCCAGGGGGGTTTCAATAGTCGGATTTGACCAAGTAGGGTTGACGTTCGGTGCATTACCAACCCCCTGTCCGGACTGATTTGGGAAGGAAGAGTCTGTACCGGTCACTGTTGGTTGGGTTTGTATGTTTGGTTGTGCGGTTGGTTGTGCAGCAAAGTGACGGGTATTGCGATCGGCAGAAGTTGACTCTGGGTCGGTCTCGATAATTGGTTCTGCTTTAACTTCGATCGACTGCTGATTGGAAAGAGCCTGGATCTCGGTGGGGGTAAGCACTCGATCCCAAACGTGAACTTCTGCGATTTTGCCGCAGAAGAAGCAAGGACTTGTCCCCTGGCCGGTCGCACCAGCGCCGACGTAAGTAGGATTGCGATCGTTTGGCTGGTATTGCACATCCATCTGTCGCCCTACTTCCCGCCCGTTGACGTAGAATGCCATTGTGCGAGTCCTGCGATCGTACACTCCTGCTAGATGTGTCCAAACACCCTGTTTTATTTGCGGGCCGGTCAGTACTTTCCAGAATGCTTTTGGTTCCCCGTTTCCTACCCAGAACTGCCATTGCCGTGTCGGGGTCACGCAAAAAAGGTAGCCTTTGCGTCCTTCCAAAGGAGACCCTCCTACTGAGGCTAGTATAGATTGATACCCGCTGCCACCCTGAACCATTGCCCACATTTCTACTGTGAAACTGGCAGGGTTCAGTTCCGGAGCATAGGGCATATCTAATTTGTCATCGACTCCATCAAAGGTAGGAGCGTTGGGAAAATAGTCAATTGGAGGAGGCGTGTCCTGCATTTTTGTTTGGGAGTGCGCTGCCTGCTTTGCCGCACGGTTGGCCGGACGCTTTTTGGTCTCAAGGGGGTAGCTGAGAGAGACGCCTGCAACTGCAACCCTAACCTTTTCGACAAACAGCATCTGCTCTTCCCCTTACAGCACTGCAAATATGCGATCGCAGATCGCCTTTCATCAAATCCTACTTCCAGTCGATGCCATAATCAATATAAATTAGGTAATAGAGCAATAAAACGTAAAATTTTCAGATGAAAACCCACACTTAAATGTTCGATCGCAACTGCTACGCTCAAGCTAACTCATCAGTATTTAGTACTAAGTACTTTTGCTTATGTGAGAGCAGATAATATTTTTTCGATGCAGCTAGAGCATCGGTCAATTATTCGTTGTTTGCCGTCATCAACCTGGTTTTTATGGCTATAAATAACGAAATTATCGCGTCATAATCTAAAGAGGTTGGATTTCAGAAAATTGCTTAATGAACTGCGCTCTAGGGATACTCTCTCTTATACAGTCTTAGTAAGTTGATATTCATTTTTTCAATATTTGTAACTTTTAATACAGAGCGAAGTTTTAGTCATTCAGCCAGTTATCTATCCACAAATAGGAGTTTGACAGACTATGCAAAAAGAGATCCCGAACTACTTGCCTTATGTCCTCAAATTTGATGGGCAAGACGACCATATAGTATTGCCCGAAATGAAGATTGATTATTCACAGGGTTTTACAATCGAAGCTTGGGTATTTTACAACAGTTTCAAAAATGCGTCGCGAGTAATTGATTTCGGGAACGGGCCTAGTAAAAATAATATTGTATTTGGTTATATACTAAATGGCACGAATGCACTGGTATTAGACATCAAGAAAGGTTCCACATCCCAACAAATTGTAGCCGAGAAAGCTCTAGAAATTGGCGAATGGATGCACTTGGCGGCGACAGTTGATGCCTCCGGGAATGGGAAACTCTACAAGAATGGCCAAGAAATCCAAGCCGGAACAATTCAATTACCTCCAAACGTAAATCGAAGTATTAATTATATTGCCCGCAGTAACTGGGTGAACGATCCTTATTTTGATGGCAAAATAGCGGAAGTTCGCTTGTGGAAACGCGCCCGCACAGCAGAAGAACTGCAAAACGATCTGCATCGGCGTTTGGAGGGTAAAGTCGCAGGACTGGTGGGTTATTGGCCTTTAAATGAAGGCAAGGGCGATACAGTTAGTAAGACAGGCAAAATTAACGGAGCGACCTGGTATAACGAAATCTTTTTCCCAACTAAAGATCCGTTCTCCTACCCGCAAAACCTCCTTTCTTTTCGTTTGAATTCCATACAAATCCAAGATCCGTTTGAAAATAATCAGGAATTTACTATTTCTCTTTGGGTCAAACCTTCCGTCCTTAATGATGGAGGATGGCATGGATTGATCGGTTATGATAAAGATAAATATCGCAAACCTGGGTTGTGGTTAGCGCCAAATAATTCTGGGCTGCATTACGACTCTTACGATGAGGCAGGTAAGCGTTATAACGCGCCTTTAGAGAAATTCTTTGAAACTCAAGAGCGATGGGTACATATTACTTGGGTCAAACAGGGAACCGAGTACAAATTTTACCGTAATGGCGAACTGTTTGATACTAAGCCAGCACCAGAAACCGTTTATACCAAAAGTGATAGCAGCTATTGGATCGGAAAAGTCGATAATTTTTGGCAAGGTGAAATTGCGGAAGTTGCGGTCTGGAATTACGCTCGATCGCCAGTAGAAATCAAAGATGCCGTGTACGATCGCTTATTTGGAGTCGAACTGGGATTAGTCGGTTATTGGCCTTTGAATGAAGGCTCCGGCGATACAGCAAAAGATAAAACGGCGCGTGCCAATAACGGTATAATTAACCAAGCAACCTGGGGTCAGCAATACTTCCTCAAACCAGTCGATCGCATCCTGCGTACTCAACAGTATTTGAGCCTACCTTGCCTGAATTTTAATGGCAAGAATAGTTATGTGGAAGTCCCAGCCCATAGCAATCCAACTGACGCTGTTACAGTATCAGTCTGGGTAAAAAGCAACACGCCCAATTGGAACGAAAGTGGATGCTTAATCGAAAAACAAAATGCTTACAGTTTGCATCCCGAAGCTGGGGGAAAAACGCTCGTTTTTTCTATTTATTGCGGCGGTTGGAAATCTCTTAAGATTACACCGGAGATAGACATTACCCAGTGGAATCATTATGCAGGCACTTTTGATGGCAAATTAACTTGTTTATATATTAATGGAAAATTCGCTGGAAACATGGGCCAAGCTACTCAAAAAATTGATGCCAGTAATAGCGCTTTCTGTATAGGCAAAGATCTCAACTCTGCCAAATATTTCAATGGCACCGTTGCGGAAGTTCAAGTCTGGGATAGAGCGCTCAGCGAAAAAGAAATTCAAAAATATATGTCTGCCAATCCAGCCAATGAGCCGGGATTGCTGGGCTACTGGCCTTTACATGAAGGCGCTGGAGATACAGCAACAAACCTGGCGAAGAATGGCGAGACAGGCAAAATTACAAAAGCCACTTGGGAGCGCCAAGTATTTAACAAGCTTGCTCTCATTAGCAGGGACGATTTTACCGCAATAAAGAATGAAAAATTCATCAAAACAGCCCTTTACTTTGATGGGCAAAACGACCATATTGTATTGCCAGAAATGAATGTTGATTATGCACAGGGTTTTACAGTCGAAGCCTGGGTATATTACAACAGTTTCAAATCTTGGTCGCGCATTATCGATTTCTTTAACCTGCCAACTAACACAGATAAGATAGTGTTTGCAAATGTCGAATCGACAGATACTCTGGCTTTAGATATCAAACGCGGTAAAACCGAGCAAAGAATTACAGCCGACAAAGTGCTGGAAACAGGGAAATGGATGCACCTAGCTGCCACAGTCGATGCTTCCGGAAATGGGAAACTCTACAAAAACGGTCAAGAAATTAAATCGGGAAAAATGCACCTACCGGAAAGTCTGAATCGGACCCAGAACTATATCGGTAAAAGTCACGGTTCGGGAGATGGTTATTTTGACGGTCGGATAGCGGAAGTGCGCGTTTGGAACCGCGCCAGGAAAGCAGAAGAGTTGCAACAAGATATGAATCGCCGTTTGGCGGGTAACGAAACGGGACTGGTGGGTTATTGGCCTTTAAATGAAGGAAGTGAAAATCGCGTTTTTGATAAAACCAGTAATGGCAAACATGGTAGGATTGACGGAGCAATTTGGCCGCAAATTTCCGAATCGGATTATTTGCAATCTGTTTTGAGCGTGCATAAGCATAATTTTTATATAAGGTTAACAGATCCATTCCGGCGGAGTACCGCGCAAAACAATGAGGAATTTACGATCAGTTTCTGGGTCAACCCTTTAGTTCTCAATGATGGTAATTTTTACGGATTAATGGGTATTTATGTCAAACCTTCATTGTTTGTTGGGCCAAATAATAATGCTTTGTACTTCACTATTCCATCGGGCAACACGGAAAATACTGTCAAACCAAAAAAGATTTATGCTGAGTTTTTGAATAACTTTTTTGAAGCTCCAAATAAATGGGTTCATATCGCTTGGGTTAACCGGGGCAAGGAATTGAACTTTTACCGCAATGGCGAACTGTTTGCAACTAAACCTACTCCAGAAGATTTTCACAGGAGATCGATCGGCGCTGAATTTTATCTAGGAATAATACCTTTAGTTCTTGGGGCACAATCATGTCCAGAAACAAAAGTAACCAAGGACAATAAAAATTTCTTCGGTCAAATTAGCTATATGAGCTTCTGGGATCGTGCTTGCTCTCAGGAGGAAATTAAGGCCAATATGCACCGCCGTTTGGTGGGAAATGAAGCAGGATTGGTTGGTTATTGGCCTTTGGATGAAGGTGGCAATATAATCTACAACAGAGTTAACCCTGGCTATGGAATCGGACTGAGGGATTTTGCTTTAGATATTTGGGAGCGACAACTATTTTTTACCAATGAAGTTCTGGGTGAGCCTAAACCGCTGGAAGTGGCAGAGAAAATCTCTGAGGAAGAAAAGAAAACTTCGGAGATGCAACAGAAGATTGCGGAACTAGAAAAGCAGATTTCTGAGCAAAAACAGAAAATTACTGAACTAGAGAAGCAAAATTCTCAGCAAGCGCAGAAAGTAACTCAACTCGAACAGCAAAATTCTCAACAGGCGCAAAAAGTTACGGAACTCGAACAGCAAAATTCTCAGCAGGTGCAGAAAGTAACTCAACTCGAACAGCCGAATTCTCAGCAGTCGCAAAAAGTTACTGAACTCGAACAGCAGAATTCCGCGCAGACTAAGAAAGTTACTGAACTCGAACAACAGAATTCTCAGCAAGCGCAGAAAGTTACTGAACTCGAACAACAGAATTCTCAACAGGCGCAGAAAGTTACGGAACTCGAACAGCAGAATTCTCAGCAGGCGCAAAAAGTTACTGAACTCGAACAACAGAATTCTCAACAGGCGCAGAAAGTTACGGAACTCGAACAGCAGAATTCTCAGCAGGCGCAGAAAGTTACGGAACTCGAACAACAGAATTCTCAGCAGTCGCAAAAAGTTACGGAACTCGAACAGCAGAATTCTCAACAGGCGCAAAAAGTTACGGAACTCGAACAGCAAAATTCTCAGCAGGTGCAGAAAGTAACTCAACTCGAACAGCAGAATTCTCAGCAGTCGCAAAAAGTTACGGAACTCGAACAGCAGAATTCTCAGCAAGCACAGAAAATTTTGGAATTGGAGAATAAAAATTCGGCAATGGCACAAGAAAATTCTCAACTCAAACAAAAGAACTCGGAACAAAAGAAGAAAAATTCGGAATTGTCGAAGAAGATTGCCGAGCAGGAGCAGAAAAATTCTCAACTGGAAAAAGAAAATTCACAACTCAAACAGAACAACTCAGAGCAGGAGCAGAAAATTGCCGATCGCGACCAGAAAATTTCGGAACTGGAGCAAAAAATTGCTGAGTTAGAGAAGAAAAATTCTGGGCTAGAAGAGCAAGAGCAACTAGGGGTGACTCCTAAGAATGGGTGTCAAGAAGTGGAGAAACTGCAACCTATGGATTTGAAGAGCGAATCGTATTTTGGGGAAGAGGTTGCTATTAGTGGAGAATGGGCGATCGCAGGATCGCGCAAAGCTGATGGAGTGGGCGTTCAAGATGCTGGGATTGCTTATATTTTCCAATTGCAGGATCGGAAGTGGCAGCAAAAACAATTGCTACAGCCGATCGATTTGGGTGTCGGCGATCAATTTGGCTGCGCTGTGGCTATTCGCGGGGAGTGGGCGATTGTCGGCGCACACAAAGCCGATGCTTCCGGTATTCAAGATGCTGGATCTGCCTATGTTTTCCGATTGGAAAACGGGGTATGGCAGCAAAAACAGAAGCTGCAAGCAACTGGTTTAGGTGTCAATTCTAACTTCGGTAAGGGAATAGCCATCAGTGGAGAGTGGGCGATGATCGGCGCATCCCACAGTCAAGCTTTTGATGTTGCAAATGCAGGTGCTGCCTATGTTTTCCGATTGGAAAATGGGGTGTGGCGGCAAAAACAAAGGCTCCAACCAGTTGACTTAGGCATCAATCAATGCTTCGGTCATTCGATCGCCATCAGTGGAGAATATGCTTTTATTGGCGGAGGCGATCGCTACGCATCAGCAGGTATCAAACGTCCGGGAGGTGTTTATATTTACCGTCTGGAGAACAATGTGTGGCAACAAGTACAGAAACTGCCATCTCCACAACCAGATGATAACGATTTGTTTGGCTACTCTGTTGCTGTTAGTGGAAAATACGCTTTTGTGGGGGCAGTTAATACGATCGTCTCCCATATTTCCAGTGCGGGAACTGTCTATGCTTATCAATTGGAAAACGGAGTTTGGCAGCTAAAACAGAAACTGCAACCTAATAGCCCCGATTATTGCAGCTTTTTCGGTGCATCTGTATTTATGAGCGGCGAAGTTGCGATTGTTGGTTCAACCCGTGCCGATTCTATTAACTTTAAAGATACTGGTGCTGCCTATCTTTTCCACTTAGAAAATGGAGTTTGGCAGCAAAAACAAAAACTGCAACCTAGCGATTTGCATTACGAAAGCTACTTCGGTTTCTGTACTGCGATCGATCGGGAGTGGATTTTTGTAACTGCTTCGTGGGCAGATACGTCAAATTTCAGACGAGTTGGTGCTACCTACATTTTTCAAGTTCAATAGATATCTCCTCCAAAAGAATCTCTCTCGGCAGGCAGGATGCCTACCCCACAAGAATTTTTGGAGATTGACAAGTCATAACCGTTCAACCTCTTTATTGCAATCAAATAATGATTTATACCAGTAGAAAAGATTGCTTACAGATTTTTCGGCGTCAGTCTCCCGTAACGGTGTTGGGGCCATACAAACGGGCGGTAATTTGGGTACAGGGGTGCGAGTTTGCTTGTGCGGGCTGTATAGTTCCAGAATCCTGGGATGAAGCAGGTGGAGAAACGATCGTCCTGGAAGAATTGGCAGAATGGATTCTCGCGCAACCGGATATTGAGGGAATTACGCTTTCTGGTGGGGAACCGATGCGTCAAGCAGCAGCTTTGGTGAGTTTAATTGACACAGTTCGTCGGTCTAAAGATTTGGGTGTAATGTGCTACACGGGCTACCGTTGGGAACAACTGCAACAGCAGGGAACAGAGGCGCAGAAGTCTTTGCTCGATCGCATCGATTTGCTTGTTGATGGGACTTATATCGAATCAAAGCATGAGGACTTATTGTGGCGGGGGTCTAGCAATCAGCGATTGTTGTTGCTGAGCGATCGATACGAGCAAGTTTTAATGGCAGAATTGGCAATGGGCGATCGATCGGCTGGGATGCAATTCGCAGTCGATCTTACAGGCGCGTTCTACTTTACTGGCGTTCCTGCTAAAAAAGGCTTTCGAGAGGAGTTTGCCGCCCGAATGCAGCAACATGGCATTACCATATAAAAGTCAAAACAACTAAAATCTAAAATCCAAAATCCAAAATCTAAAATCTAAAATTCTTATGAGTGGCAGTCCCAAATTTTCAGAGGCAGAAATTGCTGAGTGGAAGCAAAAAATTTTAGCAGCAGAACGTCAGCGGCGAGCTGAAGCAGAAGCAAAACGAAGACAGGAAGCGGAAGAGCAAGAGCGACAGCGGCAATTGGAAATGTCTCGTTCCCAAACTCAAGTACGGGTAAATGTGTTGCTCTCTGATATGCAGTGGCAGTGGGCAAATCTTTATCCGCAAGAAGCAATAATATTGCAATCTCGCTGTCAGAATCAATTAGAGCCGATCGCGCAAGCAACGTCAGAAATCCAACTGCTATCGATATCAGAAGAATTGGTCAAAATCGAACAGGCATTCCAAGAGGCATTGCAACGCAAGCGGCGGGATGAGGAAGAAAAAAGACGACAAGCGGATATCGATCGACAGTTATTTGAACTGCAAGAATTAGAACGGCGAGTGGCGCAAACACCCGATGCGGAAGCGATGAAATTCGATCCGGCGGGTCGCCAACAGGTACGCAGCGTATTTCAAAAAGTGCGGGATGCGATCGCAACGGGCGACCCGGCGGCGGTGCGCCGACCTCTGACAGAAGCAACTGCTCTTGTTCAGAAGCACGTCCGTCAAATTGTTCACGGAAAAACAGACTCGCGACACCTACAAATACAGGCAAATCGGCAATTGTCAGAACTTCAGGTCATTTTGGCCGGTTTGAAGGCCGATCCGGTTGTGATGCGCTGGCAAGGGGGAGCGGTAAAAGAACTGGAAAATCAGATAAGTCTAGCTCAACAAGCGATCGCACAAGGTCAAATCAAAGAAGTAATCGCTTACTTAAGCGAAAGTCGTCGTCACTCGCAAACAATTATAGAGAACGCCAACACAGCTCAGATGCAGGCAGAACGACGCGATTACATTGCCGATAGCATTGCACAGACATTGCAGGCAATGGGTTTCAGCATTACCTTTCATCAACCGGAACATCCCAATCACCCCGCTAGCGCTACAATCCTGGGAGCCACTACCAATACCGGTAAAGGAATTAGCGTCAGCGTCCCCATCGCCGGACAGGTGTTTTACGATGTAGACGGCTATGCGAAGCAGAGCGTAGCTACAGTTGATGGCAATGCGGCTGCTGTGTGTGACGAAGCGGAACAGGTGCTGACGGAGATGCACGCTGCCTTAGAGAACAAATTTGGTGTCAAAATGGGTGAAGTTCTCTGGCAGGGGAAAGACCCCAATCGCATCCTCCGTCAAGCGGAACAGTTGCCGAGAGGAGAGCGATCGCGCCGTCGCAGTTTGTAACGATCGACTCAACAGCCTTTTTGCCAGAAAATAGATTTGAATGTACGATCGCGAGCAGTAAGTACGATGGTTAAATCAGCCCCGAAACTTATAACTGTCGATGAGTTCCTGACGGAGTATGGTAATAACCCTCGTTATGAGCTAATTGATGGGGAGTTAATTAATTTGGAACCGACTGGACCGCACGAACAAGTAGCAGCTTTTATTGGGCGAAAGCTAAATGTGGAGATTGACCGTCTCGATGCGACTTACTTTATCCCACACCGATGTCTCGTTAAACTGCTAGGAACGGCAACAGCTTTTCGTCCTGATGTAATTGTGTTGGATCGCACTCAATTAGTCAATGAACCGTTGTGGCAACAAGAACCTGTAATTGCTTTGGGAGCTTCCATTAAACTTGTCGTTGAAGTCGTCAGTACAAACTGGCAAAATGATTATGCCCGTAAGGCCGAGGATTATGCAGAGTTAGGCATACCTGAGTATTGGATCGTAGATTATCTTGGTATTGGTGGAAAAGAGTACATCGGTAAACCCAAACAGCCAACTATCACAATTTGTACTCTGGTTGAAGATGAGTATCAAAAACAATTGTTCCGAGCGGGCGATTTGCTTGTTTCCTCAATCTTTCCAGAGCTGCGATTGCCAACAGGCCAAGTCTTCGCAGCAGCACAGTAAGTAGTATAATACTGTTTTGCTGTATTATATTTTCAGAAGTTACCCACAGGAGAGCGATCGCGCCGTCGCAGTTTGTCAGAGCAGCCGTAGGGTGGGCAATGCCCACCGCAATGGCCGATCCCAAGTTGCACTAAAGTAAAGGAGACGAAGTGATGTCTCTCGCAGAACAATGGTACGCCCAGCAAATGCAACGTCATCAAGAATTTCGCCAACGTCAACAGTCGGTTGCTAGCTTTCTAGAGGAAACGCGATCGCATCAGCAGCGAGTTTGGCTGGAAGAGCGACAGAAGCGGGCCGCTTTTATGGCTGCTTTGCGGCATTCTGTTTGGGGAAAAACGCCCAGTCCTCAGAATGGCGATAAAGATGAAACTGGATCGGGTCAAACCAACAAACCTCAAGAAGTAAAGTGGGAAACTCTCTGGCAAATTGGCACTCCTGGAGTGCAGGAATTTCCCCAGACAGGCGGCGGAATTCAGATATTTAACTACGATGTGGAGAGAGACCCCAATTCGACCGCTCGCCCCCAAATGCCCGGTTGGATTGGCGTACCTGCAATTTTGCCATATGTCAGACCGCTGACAACCGCCCAACTTAATATCATTTTTACTGTCAAGCGCAATTATGCTTTTGGAGAATTGGTGTTATTGTACGATCGCTTTGGTTTAGAAGAGGATAACTTATTTATAAATGGGCAACTGTTGACGAAAGTTCCCGGTTCGCAACAAGGGCTGCTTAAGCAAAACCAAATTCCTATGGTTGGGCTCGCTCAAGGCAAACATATCCTATCAATTACAACATCAGGAGGACTTTATGGATGGCACGCCATTGACTGCATAAAGTTGCAAGGTAAAGTGTTGTAAATATTTCTTTAACTTACAAGCTGTATTAATTTCAGAGAAAACAAACAAACTGTTACGCAGTCGATCGCCGAACTTACAAAAAATACCCTAAAATATTTTTGAATAAAACACAGCCTTAAATCTAGGCTACATCAGGGTGGCATCTATATTACTCCTTTGGGGCGACTGACCGACATTGGCAAAGCCGCACTGGGTAATGGTTTCAAGCGAAAAGAATTCTGCAATGCCGAATACTTTTCTCTGAAACTGAATCTCAAAAGTTGGATAGGTGACCTGCACATTTAGAATGTGTGGTTCATCTGCATTTAGCTACGGTTCAATATTTCTAATCCCAATTTTGGGAGATCCGACCAAAATTATCAAAGGATAAGTTTGGTCTAATTACTGCTGATTAATTTATGTAAATTTTTAGTGAAATATGTAGATCGAACACTCATTTTTGGTATAAAACCTACTTCTGGGATACGGTGTTATATGTAGTTTGAAACAGGTATTCTATTAAACAAAGCCGTTACGTACATTGCTCTATCAATGGACACGCCCAGATCTGCACGAATTGCTAGCATTATTCAAAACCGCAAACCTTACGCTCATAAAATAGCGGTTGAGGAAGCGAAACTGAATTTTTACGAAGAAGTGCTGCGCGATCTAAAAAGCTACTGTGATGAGCTTGTAGAACAAATTGATGATCAAAGAGTATGCTCGGAATTGAAAGAATTTTCACAAATTAATATCCCAGATATTATCAGTGATATTCAATTGGAATTAAAAGCGCTTAGTAAGCTAAAAAATCGCTTTCTTCGGGATACCCTCAACATTGGGGTAGTGGGAAAAGCAAGAGAAGGCAAGAGTACTTTATTACGAAGTTTATCAGGACTTTCCGCAGAAGAAATACCAACTAGCGATCGCCAACACTGCACAGGAGTCAAGGTGATTATTCGCCACGATCCGAATGTGGAAACTTATGGTGAAGTCTGGTTTTACACAGAGCGCTCTTTTTTCGATGAAGTTATTGCATTGTATTATACAGAACTTTCTCTCAGTAAGCGCCCTTGTACGCTTGATGAATTTGCGGCAGCAGCTCCTCTTCCGGAATTACCACATCACCTGAAAAACATTTCGGAATTTGAGTCTAAACATAAAAAATTGCAAGAATACCACAAAAATATCAAGCAATATCGGCATTTCTTACGCTCTCCCTCACCCCGAACAATTTCGGCTGCGGAAATTAGGGAATACGTGGCACAGCATAACTTGGCTGGTAAGCCTATCTATAATTATGTAGCAGTCAGAGAAGCTAGAGTTACTTGTAATTTTCCTCAAGACGATGTTGGACAAATCGCGCTAGTCGATATGCCAGGTTTGGGGAATACCACTGTTGGAGACGAAGAAAGGTTAGTCAAAGCACTGGGCGAAGATGTTGATTTTGTCCTGTTCATGCGCCTACCAAATCCAACAGGTGCGTATTGGGATATCGATGACCATGTTGGGATATACGATAAAGTGCGTACTGCTTTGGTTGAGTTACCAATAGAAAAATGGTCTTTTATGGTTCTGAATCGGATAGTTTCTGAATTACCAGTCAATGACAACCTTAAAAACTGCGAATATCTCCAACGTACAATCGCTGATGTTCACATCAACGTAGTAGATTGCGCGATCGCCAATTGCCAAAATACCGAAGAGGTAAATGCAAAAATTCTCGATCCGATCCTTGACTACCTTACCAGTGAAATGACTTCACTGGATAAACAGTACGCCTCTGTTCGCCGGGATAGTATTAACCAACTCCGAAGTAAAATCAAGATTTTAGTGCAGAAAGCTAAAATAACTTTGGGGCAAGGAGAATCCCATGATGTTTGGTTCCCAGTATTCATCAATTTATTTAATGAGTTGTGGAATCAGCTTTCCGCGACACTCGAAAATTTGTTGGATACCCTTGCTGAGGAGCGCGATACTCCCAATTCTGACTTTAGCGAGCTAGTCAACGCTGTCATCGAAAGTTGCCAAAATAACCCCGGTATTCCATCAGAAGCGGAAATAGAACAGTTACGTGCTAGCTTAGGGGGTTATCAGGCTGTCTATACTATGTGTCTCAATGAAGTTCGGACTCACTTATCGCGGCAATTTCTTTCTCTAGATAAAGGGTTAAAAATATCTATTGAAAATGTCAAGTCTAAGGTGGCAGACGTGTTAGCAGAACAAGGACGCTTAGGAAAGCTAACGGGGACAGAAGTTCGAGGCGCAGAATTAATAGTGGCAATTGCGGATAGACTGCCAAAGCAAGAGAATAACGAATTGGGAAACGAAAAACTGCAAGACATTAAGCTGGGATTTCAAATACTGTCTGAATTTAATCTTTCTTACCGAGAAGTGATTCAGCACCGGATTAGGAAACAGCTAGACAAGCTAATGCCGGACAAAGCTCCTCAACTGTGCCAACCTTTCTCTGCCAAGCAAATATATAATTTTCTCAGTACACTTTATGATGAAGTGTTGTACGATTGCAAACAAGCTCTGAAGCAGTTACTTAATGAGCCCAGTCAAGCTTCTTATGCGATTGTAGAGGAGTTTGTAGATCGAGTATTGCGTGCCAAAGGGGTTAAAGATGGATGGCGGATTTTTCTGCAAGCAGAGCGAGCCATAATCTGGTCGTCTGAGTTTGAAGCATTGGGTGAAAATACTCGTCAGCGTCAGAAGTGGCTAGAGTTAGTCAAGCGTGTAGAAGAAGCGATCGCATCAGAGCCTGGATTTTGAAATATCATCTTAAAATAAGGAATGAAAAGGATATGAGTGCATCTCAACACAAAAACTTTTTCCAGTCCGCTAAAGAGCTGTTCCAAAAACCGATAGAAGGCCCCAGAAAAATTAAAATCACTGTGTTTGGCCCCAGGGGAGTCGGGAAAACCAGCTTGCTGACCGCTATGTCCGAGCAGTTCGACAGAACTACCCAAAAAACTGTGTTAATGCTGCGACCGGAGTTGAAAACTTCATTAATTATGCAGGATAAGAGAGCCGAGCTGAAAAGCTGTTTCGATAACCAAGATGAGCTGGAGGCAAGAGGAGGGATTAAGGGTACTACAGAAACTCAAGATTTTGAGTTCAGCCTTGTCAAGGCAGGTATGGACGCATCGGTAAAACTTTTTTTTAAAGATTTTCCAGGCAAGGATTTAATCTCCGATATAGAATCCGTCACAAACCTTCTTGATGAGTGCGGGATTGTGCTAATTGCTATTGATGCACCTGCTCTCATGGAAGAAGACGGACGATGGCACGATCTAATTAACAAGCCGAATCTAGTAACCGATTACTTTAAAACGGCTTACCAAAATTTAAAAGAGCCACGGCTGGTGATCTTCGTTCCGCTCAAATGCGAAAAGTATATGCGGCAATATCCGGCCAATTTACTAAATCGGGTTCACGAGGGATATAGTTCTCTGATTGAGTTTTTCGATAAGCCGAATTTACGTTACCATGTGGTGGCAGTTGTGACACCTATCCAAACATTAGGAAATGTAGAATTTTCCAGAATAAAAGTTCAAAACCTCAACGGACACCCATATCCACAGTTTTATTTTCGGAAAACTAATACGGCCACTTATGCGCCCAGAGACTGCGAACAACCGCTGCGATATTTATTGCGATTTTTGCTCAAAATTCACCTAGAACAGCGTTTTGTAATTTGGAAATATCTCCGCAAAGCGCTGGGAGATATTTTTGAAGATATTGCTTTTAAGGAAGCAGCTATTGAATTTGCCAAAAATTGCAAAACAACAGGTGGTTTTGCAATTTTGCAAGACGAAGAAGGATGGTTAAATATGAGTAGATGCGGGAGGAGATGATGCAAATATATGTCCAAAGTTGTGGAGCATCTCCAAACCATGACTATATTTGGCTGCGCGATGATAACCAACAGATTAAACCTCCTTTACTTGATTGTGTGGATAGCTTAAGGCAAAAAAATTATCCTTCAATTGTTATAGCCAAATACAGAGAAGAATTAATATTACTTATTTTTGGCCTAGCAACAAGGCGAGGCGTTGATTTTCAGGGTCGGGAAATATTTAATTCTGTAGTCTGGATCGGTAAAAGTCCTGATGAAGCATTTTTGCGGATGCTTGCTGCTTGCGCCTTGCGAAAAGATCGAGGTTTTTTAGATGTAATCGATCGCGCTGTTATCCCTTGCGACGATCTCCCAGGTTTCAAAGTTGCATGGCAGCAAATAAAAGCACTGAGTAACAGAGGAAAAGCAGGCGATCGACTGCCAGATAAAACTAGAAAAATCGGTAAAAATTCCCAAAGCCTTAGATACCAATTAGCAGAAGAACTGGATCTATACCGTTTGCCCGATCGACAAGGAGCTATCGTAGTTGTGACAGGAATTGTAGAGGGTGAAACTCTCAAAAAAGCAGGGATCTGGCGTTCTCTATCCCGTCTTGTAGATGCAGAAAATTGGCAGAAAGTAACTGAAAATAAGGATTTATTTATAAATTTATCATCGGCAATTAAGTAGTCGGACAAAAGTAATCGACACTGTATGAACTTTTGTTAAGGCACTTGCAGGAGTGCGATCGCTACCCACGGATAGTACAAATGTATTGTAAAAATTGACA
>NZ_JACJPW010000149.1 GCF_014696265.1 Aerosakkonema funiforme FACHB-1375
CCCGCTCCCCCGCTCCCCCACTCCCCCACTCCCCCGCTCCCCCGCTCTAGCGTGTCGTCAGCATTAGCATTCTGGCGACAATGGCAATATCTGTCATGATTCCAATAATTCTTCTTCTGAAATCGAGACATCGGTAGCTTTTTTCTTTCGCTTAGCGGTGCGATCGCTCTCGACTCCCTTCCGCAATCCTACGGCAATTTTACTGTGTTTTTCGATCTGAGTCATCACTTGTTTTGCCCGATTAATCACCACCGCCGGTAATCCCGCCAATCTCCCCGCTTCTATCCCATAAGATTTATCTGCACCACCGGGTTTAACTTGGTGCAAAAAGATAATTTGGTCGGGCATCTCTTTCACTGTGACTTGATAATTGGCAACATTCGATAACATCGAAGCTAATTCGTTGAGTTCGTGATAGTGGGTGGCGAAAATAGTGCGGGCGCGAATTTCGGTTGCCAGATATTCTGCTACCGCCCAAGCAATAGAAAGACCGTCGAAAGTTGCCGTTCCTCTGCCAATTTCATCTAACAATACCAGCGACTTATCTGTAGCGTGATTGAGAATATTTGCGGTTTCGTTCATTTCCACCATAAAAGTAGATTGTCCGGTCGCCAAATCGTCTACTGCACCCACACGAGTAAAAATGCGATCGCACACTCCCAAAATCGCCGACTTAGCAGGAACAAAACTCCCCACCTGCGCCATTAATTGAATTAACCCAACTTGCCGCAAATAGCAACTCTTGCCACTCGCATTCGGCCCTGTTAGAATAATTAAATCGGGACGGTCATTTGTCAATATTTCGTTGTCATTTGTTTTCTTTGCGACTGACTCTTGACCTAACTGTGTCGAATTCGGCACGAAGAAACCAGTCGGCAAAGATTGTTCCACTACCGGATGTCGCCCATCAATAATCGTAATTTCTCGCCCTTCTACCATATTGGGACGACAGTAACCCTGATACACCGCTATCTCTGCCAAACCGCACAACACATCCGCAGCAGCAACAGCGCGGGAGATATTGCGAATTAATTCTGCCTGTTCCGCTACTTCTGCCCTTAAAGCTACAAAAATATCGTATTCCAGCTTATTCAAATCTTCACGCGCCGTCAGAATTCTGGCTTCTCTTTCCTTCAGTTCCGGAGTGATG
The DNA here is from genome assembly GCF_014696265.1 of Aerosakkonema funiforme FACHB-1375. Taxonomy (GTDB): domain Bacteria; phylum Cyanobacteriota; class Cyanobacteriia; order Cyanobacteriales; family Aerosakkonemataceae; genus Aerosakkonema; species Aerosakkonema funiforme_A. The sequence goes on from NZ_JACJPW010000149.1 coordinate 1,151, forward strand.
TAACGTTCCTCATTCGTGAGAGTTTGTTTGCGGATATAATTTTCTGGAACTTGGTCTGCTTTGGAGCGCGAAATACTGATATAATATCCGAATGATTTGGTATAGCCAACCTTCAGGTTAGAAATGCCCGTGCGCGATTTCTCGGTTGCTTCTAGATTGGCCAGCCATTTGCGATCGTCTTCCGCACCCACCCGCATTTCATCTAATTCGCCATTTATGCCTGACCGAATCAATCCGCCTTCCTTGAGATGGAGGGGAGGAGATTCTAATATATGAGCATTAATTTGACTTGCTAACTGTTCTAATATCGGCGATACTTTCTGCAACGCTTTCAGGTAGGGAGAACGGGCATCGGCAACTAAATTAGCTAATGTCGGTAACTTTTCCAATGAAACAGCTAAAGCGACTAAATCTCTCGCATTGGCAGTACCGCACCCGGCGCGAGTACTCAACCTTTCCAAATCGTAAATTTGCCGCAGTAGTTGACGCAATTCTTGACGAAGCGAACTATTTTCTACTAATTCTTGAATAGTATCCTGTCTGGCGCGAATTCCTTTAATATCTAATAATGGTTGCACCAACCAGCGACGCAAAGCACGTCCGCCCATTGCAGTGGTAGTTCTGTCCAACGCCCACAACAAAGAACCGTGAAAGGTGTTATCTCGAACTGTGTGGGTAATTTCTAAATTGCGGCGACTTTGGTAATCGAGGATGAGATAATCTGTGTGGGTGTATGTGCGTAGCAGTTGCAGGGAAACGGGATTGCTTTTTTGGGTATCTTCTAAATATTGCAACAAACCACCCGCAGCGCGAACGGCGAGGGGGAGATGTTCGCAACCCAAACCTTCCAGAGATTTTACTTTAAATTTTTGTACCAATCGCGCTTTTGCTTCACCCAAACTAAAGGGACTTTGGGGACGAAAAGCATAACAAAATGATGGCGGCAAACACTCAGGTAAATGTGCCGATTTCTCTCCCGGACGCAACAAAGCGCCCAAATCGGGAGCGTTTGTAGGAACTAAAACTTCGGCTGGGTGCAAGCGCATCAATTCTTGCGTCAAATGCTCTAATTTTTCTGATTGAGTTGTGAGGAATTCCCCTGTAGAAATATCCGCGTAAGCTAAACCCCAATGATTGCCAGCAATGACAACTGCTGCTAAAAAGTTATTGCGCCTAGCACTCAGCATTCCTTCTTCCAACAAGGTGCCGGGTGTGAGAACTCGCGTTACTTCCCGCTTTACCAATCCTACCGCATCGGCGGAATCTTCTACTTGGTCGCAAATCACCACAGCGTAACCTTTTTCTACTAGCTGGGTGGTGTAGCGTTCCCAGGCGTGGTGCGGTACACCGGTCATCGGTACTCGACCGACTTCGCCGGCGTGTTTGCTGGTGAGGACGAGTTCTAGTTCCTGCGATACGGTGATAGCATCTTGGAAAAATGTTTCAAAGAAATCTCCCACCCGATACAGTAGCAGAGCGTGAGGATATTTATCCTTCACCTCGACGTAGTGGTGGTACATTTTGCTGAGTTTGTCTTTATCTATCAGACGACAATCAGCGTTGGGGATGTCGGCTCGATCGAATTTAGCACCTTTGGCGTTGGTAGGGGTAGATGCGGAATAACTCATGGATGCGCTGGCGATCGCGTGAACCTTTATTGACTTTACCGCAAGGGGTGAACTTTTAGAGCGATTCTTCCGCAACAGTTACAGCCCGGGTATCAGTTGGCAGTTTTATGCCCATCTCATTATTATATGTGTAACCGGGCACATCCCATACTTTTTTGGCGATCGCACTTCTTTCTATGGCTCGAACCCTGCTTCACCAGGTATAAAAGATGACCCAGAGCAATTTATTGCTATTGGATATCTGGGTAATACTCTTTTTTCAGTCATTTACTCACTTATTGGAAAAGCACGAAAAGGGAAAGAGAAATTTATGAACAATATTTCTATTGAAGAACTCGAACAAAAAATTGAGGCAGGAGAAGAAGTAATCGATCGATATTTTGATGCCACGACAACAAGAGTTGGAACACGCCGCCAAATGAGTTCGCGAAGACGACAGGATTTAGTGACAACAAACCTAGAAATTCCCACCCCTATGCTCAACGAATTCGACCAAATGGCTAACGAACTCAAAATTAGTCGTGAAGCTGTGATTAAAATGATGCTAAGACGCGCTCTCGATGAACACTATCTTGCCAAGAAATCGCTGTTATAGCAAATTCCTGTAATAGAATCGCGAGAACCAGTTTGAGCTTGTGGCTGCCTTGCAACTGAAGCAAAAACAGAGTAATTCCTTTAATAGCTTATTTCTTTGCAATCCAATCGGAATCTTTGATAACATGACGCTGAATGAAATCCGTGAATTGTGTGAAATGTAGAGTTTTGGAGTTGCAGGACAATCTCTATGAGTTTTTACCCGGAACTCGATCGTCTAAATCTTGAAGAACTGATCGATCGCTTTAGGCAAAATCCTCCTGAAGGTGAGGAATATGCAGTTGTTTACTACCAAGAATTAGCCAGTATAATCGCAGTTAAAGGCAAAGCTGGTATTGATTTTTTACTCAGGCAAACTAAAGAAACATATCCGCCAAGGTGGCAAGCTATTTTGTTCGCGCTTTCCCAATCGCCATTAGACTATCCTAGTGTTCGGAATTTACTGTTTTCCTATCTCGAAAATGAACAGCCGATGATTGTTGCCGAAGCAATTGATAGTCTATGTAGAATAGAGGAAAAAGATGCTGTAGATCGAGTCCTAACTTTGTTTAAGCATCCATCTCCTTACGTTAGAGGTAGTGTGCTGCGCTATATAACACGCTTATATCCAGATAAGGCGTTACCTTTACTAATAGAAGCATTTAAAGACCAAGATTTCATAGTACGAGAAAATGCAGCAGATGAGGTGGGTGAGCTAGGTGCAGTGGAAGCGATTCCTTACTTACGTCGAATTTTAGAAGATGTTAACCCTGATGTTAGGCAGGCTGCTCAAACTGCGATCGCTATGCTAGAGTCGATCGCATAAATTCCCTCGTCTCAAACTATCACCTTGCATTTCTCGATAAAATCGAGTAAAATTCTTTGATGCGGAGAACCTAAAGGTCGCACTTCTCCTGCTTTTTCCGAATAACGTTCCCCTTGTCTAATTTCCTCTGGCGTCATCAATCCCATATCCCAACCTTCTCCCAAAACTAAATCTTCCAATTCCACGGTAAGCGGTGCGTAAAAAACGTGCCGCAAAACTTTGCTATCGCGGTAATGAGCAAAAAATGATACCGTGGATGGTGCGTAGCCAATTTCTTCCAGCAGTTCTCGCTTTACCGCGTCTTCTGGATCTTCCTCTGGCTCGATATGCCCGCCAAAAAACGCCCAGTGACCGGGATATACTATATTGGGGATGTTATCGCGCAATTGCATGAGAAATTGGTTATCCCGATATAGAATTGCGATCGCCACTTGCGCTAATTCCTTACTCATCACTCTTCCTTTTTTCTTCTCTCTTCTTCCCGACGCCCTAGCCCCTAACCCCTAACCCCTAGCTATATCATAAACGTTGTTGTTCTTTGATATAAATTTCGCCCAATTCCTGCCCAGCCAAAGGTATACTTTTATACTGAACTTTACCTTCGATCGTAATTTCCTGATTTTGTGCTGGGAATTTGTCTTTAGTAATCACGTAAACAGTACCAGTTGAGTCTTCCACTTCGTAAGCTCGCGTTCCCAAAAAAGGAACTTGCTTAATTACCCTACCCCTAATATAAACAGTAGACTTTTTATCTCGCTGCTTTTCCAAATCTTTGATTTTAGTAACGGGAACATTTGGTGTCCAAAAGAAACCGATTAAAGTAGCGAATACTCCTCCCAGCAACATAGCGATCGCGCCTAATTTCAATATTTCAATTTTGCCTGGTTTCATGATAGTTTTCCTTCAGCGATGTACTTGGCGGAAAAAATGAAAATTCACGTCAGTAATGGTAGATGTGGCATAGAGAAAAATAACAACTTGGCGGAGTGGGGGGAATGGGAGAGTGGGAGAATGGGAGAATGGGAGAAAATTCATAATTTTTTCCTTTTTTCCTCTTCCCCTAGCCCCTTTTACCTAGCCCCGACGCTTTTGATTTTTGACGGCACAGTTTCGATCGTCATTCGGGAATTTTTACCGCTGTAAGACATCAAAAGGTTAACTAAATCTGCGAAAATGGTAGAGCGAATTGCCTTCAGACACGAACGCCTCTTAAACATTGATGGACGCCCAAATTGCCCAATTACTAGATGGTAAAGCCCTTGCACAAAAGATTCAAACTGAATTGCAACAACGCATTCACGAGTTGCAAGGTAAAATAGGTAGATCGCCCGGTTTAGCAGTGCTAATGGTTGGCGATAACCCAGCCAGTGCCGCCTATGTGCGGAACAAAGAGCGAGCTTGCGAAAAAGTGGGAATTGCCTCGTTTGGGCAGCATTTCCCATCAGAAACTACCCAAACAGAACTTGAACAGGTCATTCATTCACTGAATCGAGATGAGCGGGTTGATGGCATTTTAGTACAACTGCCGCTACCTGACCACCTCGACGCGGTAGCTTTGCTGCACCAAATCGATCCCAATAAAGATGCGGACGGACTGCACGCGGTTAACTTGGGGCGCTTGGTGCGCGGGGAATCGGGACTGCGAAGTTGCACGCCTGCTGGAGTGATGCGCCTTTTGGCAGAATATCAGATTAACCTCAAAGGCAAACAAGCAGTTGTTGTGGGACGCAGTATTTTAGTAGGCAAGCCGATGGCATTGATGTTGCTGGAAGCCGATGCTACAGTGACGATCGCCCATTCTCGCACTCACGACTTAGCCGCAATTACCCGCAATGCCGATATTTTGATTGCCGCCGTTGGGCGATCGAATTTGATCGCAGGTGATATGGTGAAGCCAGGAGCCGTAGTTGTCGATGTCGGTATGAATCGCATCACCGATGATGTCGGCAATTCTCGCCTGGTGGGAGATGTCAATTTCGATGAAGTTAAGAGCGTAGCGGCATATCTGACGCCTGTACCGGGAGGTGTTGGCCCCATGACCGTTGCCATCCTACTGCAAAATACAGTGTGGAGCTACAGCCAAAAAAGTTCATAAGCGAGAGGGCAGGGGGCATGGTCTACGGGGGCTCAATCCGCAAGGATCTCGACGAATTCCCCACATCCTATCCCTTCTGTCCTATGTCCCATTCCTGAATTACGAATTAGCGATCGCCTATCCCCTGTAGAATTATTACGGATACAGACACGCTCAAGGAATCGAGGGATGGTAGCTACCGATGACAGGCATTCGCCGCAGGGGGAATCCCCTACCTTTGATCTATCGGCTTACTTAGCCCAGCGACAGGCTTTGGTGGAAGCAGCTCTGGAGCGTGCCGTCCCCATCACCTATCCTGAAAAGATATATGAGGCCATGCGCTATTCCTTAATGGCCGGAGGTAAGCGCCTGCGTCCCATCCTTTGCTTAGCCACTTGCGAACTGGGTGGCGGTACGCTGGAAATGGCGATGCCAACAGCCTGTGCTTTGGAAATGATCCACACGATGTCGTTGATCCACGATGATTTACCGGCGATGGACAATGACGACTATCGGCGCGGTAAATTAACCAATCATAAGGTCTACGGTGAGGATATTGCGATTTTGGCCGGGGATGGCTTGTTAGCCTATGCTTTTGAGGTTGTGGCCGAGACTAAGAACGTTCCACCTGAAAGGCTGTTGCAGGTAATTGCCCGCTTGGGCCGCGCTGTCAGCGCCGCCGGGTTAGTTGGTGGGCAAGTAGTTGACTTGGAATCTGAGGGAAAGGCGGATATTACGCTGGAAACTCTTAACTTTATTCATACCCACAAAACCGGCGCTTTGTTAGAAGCCTGTGTAGTTTGCGGTGGAATTATTGCCGGGGTATCCTCAACGGATTTGCAACGTTTATCCCGCTATGCTGAGAATATCGGGCTGGCGTTTCAGATTATCGATGATATTCTGGATATCACGGTATCTAGCGAAAAGTTGGGCAAAACCGCTGGGAAAGACCTCCAAGCGAAAAAGGCAACTTATCCTAGCCTTTGGGGATTGGAGCAATCGAAGCAAAAGGCTCAGCAACTGGTTGATGCTGCCAAGGCAGAAATGGCACATTTTGGGGAAAAATCGCGACCGCTACAGGCGATCGCAGATTATATTACCAATCGCTCTTACTAGCAGTCTCTGGGGGCAGGTTTTACCGGAAAATATAGATAAACCTGTCCTCACAGCCGATCGCAGAATCTTATCATCTTCGCATCCTCAATCCAAAATCGATATGCACGACTTTGGCCAGATCCTAGATAACCGGGTATTGCTGGTAGCTCTTTTAGCTTGTTTAATTGCACAAATATGCAAACTTGCCGTTCACTTGATCCAGCACGGTAAGGTAAACATCCGCGTTCTGGTGGAAACTGGCGGTATGCCCAGTGCCCATTCTGCCCTCGTGGCTTCCCTCGCCACAGGTGTGGGTCAGACACTCGGATGGGCGACGCCCGATTTCGCACTGGCAACCATTTTTGCCATTATCGTTATGTACGATGCTGCTGGGGTACGTCAAGCCGCTGGTAAGCAAGCCCGCATCCTCAATCAAATTATTGATGAGTTATTTCGAGAACATCCCACTTTTAATGAAGACCGTCTGAAAGAATTGCTCGGACATACGCCTTTTCAAGTGATTGTAGGTTCTGCTTTGGGTATAACTATTTCCTGCTTGGCTGGGCCAGCTTATTGAATTTCAAATTTAAGATTTCAGATTTCAAATTTTATTTTTCTTTTTGCGATCTAAAATCTGAAATTTGAAATTACCTTATTTTAGTTGCTTCAACTCGCGCTCTCAGGAGGGTTACTTTATCGCTATCTACTAGCATCACCCAAAAACCGCGATCGCTCAAGTCCTCAAATATACTCGTTGCATTTTTTTGATCGGTCGTATGCAATACCAGTAGGTAAGGTCGCTGTCCGTAGGAAACTAAACCGACTTCCTTCTTTAACGCTTCCTGTACTTGGGCGGCAATTTCCGGCTGATTGAAATAATCTACCAAAACAGCATAACCCGTCCCCAAGGGTTGCGGATTGTATGCTGGCGAATTCTCAGATGGCGGTGTCGCCGTTACCTGGGCTAATGCTTGAGGTCGTACCGCAAATGCTGGCAACAAAGCAACAGCTATGGCAAAACTCAGCACCGCACAGCACCGTTCGATCGCAATTTTACTCATGGTTTAGGGACTAGGGGCTAGGGGCTATGGGCTAGAGGGAGAGGGAAGAGGGAGAGGGAGAAATTTTGACTTTTGACTTTTGACTTTTGACTTTTGACTTCCCCCACTCCCCTCAATCACGACACCGCCGCCAGAGAAGCGAGGGGGTCGGGAATCGTATCAGAAGGTGCTGGAAATTCTCCCGTTGCTACGTACTCCAATCGCAACTTCAGCCAAGTAATAAATGAACTGTTAGTTGAAATTATCGCCGCCGCAGGTTGAGGACATTTTGCCTTAACATCTGCCATTTCCCTTGCTTCCAAAAATGCCGGTTGCTTTACCAACCAAAAATCAATTTCTTGTTCTTCTTCTTGATACTTGCGGGTACGTTCCCTTAGCACTTCTTCCAGGGGTTCTTCTTCTAGTAAAAAGCGTTGACTCGCTAAAACGTAGTAGTAAGTTGTCATCTCTTTGGTGATTGGTAATTGGTAATCGGTAATTGGCCAATTTCAGATTGTAGATTTCAAATTGCATATTTGATTCAAATCTAAAATCTAAAATCTAAAATTACCTATTACCTTGTATTGCCTGTTTCATTTCTCGGACGGCTCGCTCCAGTCCGACTAAAACAGCCCGACTTATTATTGTATGACCAATATTGAGTTCTTCCATACCTTTTAGGCTGGCAACTGGGTAAACGTTCCAGTAGGTGAGTCCGTGTCCGGCGTTGACTCGCAAACCAGATGCGATCGCATTTTCGCATCCTTTCGCCAAAACCGCTAACTCCTTCTCCCGACTCGCTTCGTCATGCGCCTCGGCATATTTCCCCGTATGCAGTTCGATAAATTTGGCTTTTATCTTGACAGATGCTTCGATTTGTGCGTCATCGGCATCGATAAACAAGCTCACGGGAATACCCGCATCTTGTAGTTTAGCCACAATATCCGTCATGCGGGAAATTTGTCCGGCAACGTCGAGTCCGCCTTCCGTGGTCACTTCTTCGCGACGTTCCGGTACGAGAGTAACATAATCCGGTTTGATATCGAGAGCGATCGCCACCATTTCGTCGGTAGCCGCCATCTCCAAATTTAGATGTGTGCGTACAGTCTGCCGCAATATTCGCACATCCCTATCTTGGATATGCCGCCTGTCTTCCCGCAGATGCACAGTAATACCATCAGCACCAGCGAGTTCCGCCAATACCGCCGCCGCCACCGGGTCAGGTTCTACAGTGCGACGCGCTTGGCGAATAGTAGCAACGTGGTCAATGTTAACGCCGAGTGTAGGCAACTGGGATTCTCCATCAGCCTAAAATCTTCCGTCCTCGATCTTACCTGAATGGATTACAGATTGACCTCTCCCCCAACCCCTTTCCTGGGAGGAGAGGGGAGTAATCTTACTCCCCCTTCCCTCTGGTTAAAAAAATTGACCTCTCCCCCAACCCCTCTCCTCGCAGGAGAGGGGAGTAAATTTCCCCCCCCTTTCCTGCAAGGAGAGGGAAGTAATCTTTTTCCCCCTTCCGTGCGAGGAGAGGGGAGTAATCTTTCTCCCCCTTCCCTCGTAGGGAAGGGGGTTGGGGGGTTAGGTTTTTATTTTATGAAATTGAGAACTGCTATAATTTCTAGATTGTCTAAGATTTCAATAAAATATAGATATAAGTTTCTCGATCGCATACCACAGGTAAACAGCATAACTGCAATTTCAACTCAGTCAAAGTAAAACCTCACTTTTGAGCAATTTCTAGCGCAATATCCCGATGATGGTCGCTATGAATTAGTCAATGGAGAAATTGTGAAAATATTAGCAACTAGGCAGCACGATGATAATTTTGCTCTAGCGTACTTGTGGTGGAAAAACCAGTTTTTTGGTAGGGGGAAGGAGGAAAAGCTTATTTAGTAAGCTTTTGGAAATTTAATAAATTTTAATTATCACCTTAAGTACAGGAGAAACCGATTTTTCTTTAAGCCATATATAAAAGACATCTCAGAAATTGAAGGTGCGTCGCCTGGAATCCTTGTAGAGACGTTTTATGAAACTTCTCTACTCTCTACAAGGTTCTTTGGAGATGTCTAAAGAACAATTCCATTGGTTACTATTTTGATGAGAACCGAGATGGCGACAGATAAACCAATACTAAACCTGTAATTAGGGCATAGGGTATACCAAAAAACTGAAACGTAGCTACATCCACAGCTGCGCCTACACTACTTGCTAACACCCACCAGAACAACCGAGTTCGGTCGATATGCTGTCGCAGGACATAATATTGAATTGTTCCAACTCCCAACCCCCACATCGCTCCCAGAAAGTTCAAGCCCAGAGAAACTTTCACAGCGTTAACAGCAAGAGAGTGCAATAATCCCCCCAAAGCTCCACCTCCGACAGTCGCTAGCACCCATTGCGCTAGCATCCGTTGCCTTCTGACATAGTAAAGTTTATCTAGGGCAAGCCATTGCAATATACTCACCGAGATTCCCATTATAGCACCGAACCTAGTTAAGTCCTCAAATTTTTGCGTGAAGGACCCCCCCAAGATCTTCCAGATACTAATACCCACGAGTAAACCCACAACATTCGCCACCACCCACACTAACAACCACTGGAGCAAAAAGCTATCAATTTGTGGGCTGTTGGCTAGTTCCGTCCTAGCTGTAGGGTTTGGAAGTTCTTCGGGCTGAGTTGGAATTTCTCGACGATTTTTGGGCAGTACAGGTGGTGGAGGATAAGATGGGTGGGGAATAGCCTCTTCGGGCTTTGTTTTAAGTGCTATTTCTTGAAGCTCTTGAGCTTCTATTGAGGCTACATCTTCATGTCTGAGTTTCAATACTTCTTGAAACCGCTGCAACTCTAGGCGGATTTCTTCGCTGAGGGGATACTGTTGCTCAATTTCCTCCCTAAACGCTTGCTTATATTTCTGCAATTTTTGCTGAAGCTCTTGGTAAGGTTTGAGTACTTGCGCCTCCATCTCCTCGGTTTCCTCCGGTAACAGTTTCAAACTCTCTCGGAGAGAATCCAAAGTTCGGCGACCAATTCGAGAAATCTTACCCTTAATGGCATAACGTCCCACTTCTTTGAGGTAAATAAGCTTTGGATCGTCGATGGCTGCTTTCGTCAGTTTGATTTTGAAACCTTCTTTAACAGCGTATAGTTCTGGTTTCATTGCAGGTGACGATTCTTGAACTTTCTTGCGAGCATACTCGTGCAACTCATCAACAGAAATCAAACCATCGTTATCTATATCCGCCGCCCCTGTTTCTATTCCCTCGATTAAGTAATGGGTGTAAATCGACAAATCAGACCCTTGTTGTTCAAAGGAATACTGAGTAGAACTCGAAGAAGTAAGAATCGCTCGTCCCTCTCCCCCCAGCTGACTTTTAATATCTACCTTGCCGTCATCTTTTGCAGATAACCCTTCAGCGAAAGCACCACTAAAGCAACAGTCCAGAATTACCACTTGTCTTTTGGAGCGGCTATTGCTCATAATATCGTGGATAAAACTGGCCGGAACAGCGCTGGAGCGGTACAATTCTCCCCGCTTATTCTTGCTCGTTTTGCTAGTTGCTAAGTAAAGCTTGCCGCTATCATCTTTTATGCCGTGACCTGAGAAGTATAGCAGCACCAAGTCATCCCTATCCCGTTCCGAAAACAGCGTTTCAATAGCTTGCTCCATAATCGATGGATTGCCTGGATTTTTCAATATGTTCACATTTGCTTCTGCAAATCCGCCCATTTCTGGATTTTGTAAGACTCGCCTCATAGCTTCTAAGTCTTTTACAGCACCAGGTAAAGGATTCAATCCTGGTTCATATTCACTTACTCCAATCAGCAAAGCAACTTTAGTCATTTGTTTTAGTTTCCATCTACAAATCTCTGAGCTGCCTGAATGACAGCCTCTAATTCTTGTTGATTGCTAGCTTTTACTTTCAGCTTTTTACCATTGAATTCTACTTCTAATTCAATGCTTTTCGCCATGAGTCGATTACTCAAAAATCCAAGTACAGGCTTAATTTTATCTGGATTCACCTCAGCTTTCAGCATCCCCATTAAAAAACCACCAAAAGATTTGTTTCCCTCCGGCGGATTCCGATCGATTACACGATTGACCTCTTCTACTTCATCGAGTTGCCGCATCTGATTAAGCAGTTTTTGGGTTTCTTCTTCCAGATCCTCTTCATCTAAGTTGGAATCATTGAGTGCCAAGATGAGTTTAATGGTGGATTCGTCTGCCATACTGCTTACTCCGATACAAACCAGGCTAATTTATTTAATTATATTTCTGTGATTTCGCCTATTGTCCAGGACGCTAAATTTTAAATTTTGTAAAAAATTACGGCTCTCCCTGATGTTTGGTGGAAGAAGTAGCGACTTATACATTTTTGCTGGCCACAGAAGGCTGAAAACCTCGATCCAGTTAGATTATAAGCTTGCCTTATCACCACAAGTACGGGAGAGCCCATTGCAGAGTCTTTTGTACTCACAATGGTAAACTTTTGGGAAGTCTTTCTGGTCAATAATTTTATTTTAAAATTGCTAGTCTATCTGAAAATTTTGCCTGAAGCATACATCACCCCTAACTCGAAGCACTCGTATAAAAACTTAACGCAAATCGCCAAAATCCCACAGAAGCCAAAAACAGCACAACTGCCAACACACCCGCACCCAACACCCAACCAACTTCCCCTCGCCCCAACATCGCCTCTGCTGGCACTGTTGTTAAAAATGCCACAGGTACTATAAAAGTAAAGAAGAATCGATAAGCAGTAGGATAAGCCATCATCGGGTATCTTCCCGCCTCCAGCAGTCCTCTCAATACCTCGGTAACGTTGAATATTTTGACAAACCAGATGCTAGTCGCTCCCAGCATAAACCACAAGCTGTAGAGGATAGCGACACCGAATGCGATCGGCACAGCACTAATCAAGTAATCATTAATACCAATACCCAGCCGTACACCTGCATAGCCAATCAGCAAAAAACCGAAAATTAAATCGGGTATTCCCCAAGGCGATACACTTCTAGCAGAAAGCCAAAATTGACTGCCGATCGGTTTTAGCAGCACAAAATCGAGAGTTCCTTCTTGCACTTGTCGGACAATACGGTTTAAATTAGGAACCAGGAAAGTAGTAGAAAATCCCTGCAATAAAGTGAATATTCCCAATACCACCAAAGTTTCTGACCAAGACCATCCTTGGAAAGTGTAGCCTGTGCGGTAAAACAAAAATAAACTGAACAAACTGCCGATCAAATTTCCCAAACTACTGAGTGCGGCTAAGATAAAGTTAACTCGGTACTCCATCTCAGCTGCTAAAGATGTACTCCAAAACAACCCCAACACTCGCAAATATCTTTTCATATTTGGGATTCTGACCGGAAATAATGGGATACAAGCCCCGTCCGTGAAGGACGGCTTTTTATTTCCATTTTTAAATTCCATGTTATCATAGTAGTTGATATCAATCAACTCAGTATCAATCGTGTTTGTCTACGAGTTTAAGGTCTACCCTAAACCACAACAAATAACCGCCATTAACGAAGCAATTAGGACATCTCAATTCGTCCGAAATAAAGTACTTCGTTACTGGATGGATAATCGTGGTATCGGTCAGCCTGAAATGTTTAGATACAACACTTTATTGAGAAAAAAGTTTAAGTTTGTAGAAGAATTAAACTCCCATGCTTGCCAAGCTGCTGTAGAAAGAACACTTAAAGCAGTTAACCGTTTTTATGATAATTGTAAAAACCAAGTTAAAGGCAAGAAAGGATATCCTAAATTCAAAAAAAACACTCGTTCTGTAGAGTACAAAGTCTCAGGATGGAAACTATCAGAAAATAGGAAGTATATCACTTTCACAGACCAGAAAGGGATTGGTATTCTTAAGCTAGTAGGTTCCAGAGATTTGAACTTTTACCAGATTGAGCAAATTAAACGAGTAAGAATTGTACGTCGTGCCGATGAGTACTACGTGCAATTTACCATTCAAGCCGATCCGAGAGAGCGGGTCAAGCCTTTAACTCCCAGTCAGAAAGCTGTGGGAATAGATTTAGGGATTAAATATTTCTTGGCGGATAGTCAAGGAAATATGGAAGCTAATCCCCAGTTTTATAGAAAGGGAGAGAAAAGCTTAAACCGCTTAAATAGGAAAAAATCTAAGAAGTTCAAGAAAGGGAGACCCCAGTCTAAGAACTATCAGAAAGCTAGAAATCGGTATGCCCGGAAACATTTAAAAGTAAGTAGGCAGCGAGAAGAGTTTGTCAAGAGAGTGGCACTCCGCTTAATCCAATCTAACGATTTGGTTGCTTATGAAGATTTGAATGTTCAAGGGTTGGTGAGAAATCGACATCTAGCAAAATCAATTAGTGATGCAGGATGGTATTTATTTCGACGTTGGTTGGAATATTTTGGCTATAAGTATGGAAAGGTTACGGTTGCTGTACCTCCTTACAACACAAGTCAAAAATGCTCCTATTGTGGTCAGAAAGTGCAGAAGTCTTTATCAACTAGAACTCATATTTGTTCGCATTGCGGGTTCATAGAAGATCGAGATATAAATGCCGCAATTAACATCCTGAAATTAGCGCTATGTACGGTGGGGCACACCGGATCTAAAGCTTGGGGAGATTTGCCCTCTAGCCTGGTTGGAGCAATCCTGGTAGGTTATGGTGAGTCTATGAACCAAGAATCCTCGCACTTATAGGGCGAGGAGTGTCAATTACACGCTCAATCCAAAATCTAAAGTCTAAAATCAATTATGCTCCCATTCCTGAATATCGTTTCAGTCCCCGACGCCACAACCAGCGATTGCAGACAAAAAAGAACAAGCACCAACCCAGCATAGTTAAAAATCCTTTTACCACATCTACTGGTAATCCTATCAACAAAGCAGCTGGAAAATGAACCAAATAGGGAAACGGAGTCCAAAGCACGACTTCTCGCACCCCTGGTGGAAAAAGTTCGAGAGGCGCAACCATACCAGAGAGAAATAGGTAGAGCAAAAACCAGAATTGATCGATCGCGGATGCTCGCTCTATCCAAAAAGCGAACATCGCAAAAGTATACTGAATTAAAAAGCGTAAAATGAAAGCGATCGCCAACGCCGGTACGCACAGCAAAAAGCTTTGCAGACTCGGTAGCCAAACCGCTTGGGGGTAGAGTATAAAAAACAACACCATTAATGCGATCGCGAATGGCAACCGAGCAAAGCGTTCCGAAATATGAGAGGCGACGTGATGCCAAGCCGGGTCTAGAGGCTGTAACAACCTGGGAGAAAGCTTTCCTTCCACCACCTCTTTCTCAAAATCCCAAATCACCCACACCACCGAAAACTGGCGTACAAAGAAAACAACCAGAAAGTAGCGAGCAAACTCCACTGGTGTCAATCCGAACCTGCCACCTTGCGCCGCCTGCATCCAAATTCCCATCATAATCAGCGGCAAAGACCCGGACAAAACCCACAACACCAGTTCTGCCCGATACTCCACCATATGAGCGTAGTAGACTTCAAGCAGCACGCTCGCTTTTCTAAAAATCCCTTTCATCAAGCTACCCCCGCACGAAACACTCGACCGATAACTTCTTCGATCGGCGGGTCAGTCACAGTCAAATCCAATACCTGTAATTCCGCAAGTATACGGGCAACCGTCCGGGTCAGGGCTTCCCGCTGCACCAACAAACGCACCTCCCGACCTTCCACCGTTTCCAGTTCCCCGTATTGCGACAAATCGGTTTCCGACACAGCTTGGGCTAACTCCACCTTAACTTCCCGGTAAGGGGCGAACCGCTGCAACAGCCCTTCCAAACTCCCATCGTAAATTAGCAGCCCTTGGTGAATCAACAAAACGCGATCGCAAAGAGCCGTAATATCCGCCATATAATGACTGGTCAGAAGCACCGTCGCCTGGTATCGCTGATTGTACTCCCGCAAAAAATCTCGCACACCCACTTGAGCGTTAACATCGAGTCCTAGCGTCGGTTCATCTAAAAATAAGACTTGCGGATGATGCAAAAGTGCAGCCAGTAATTCAGCTTTCATCCGTTCCCCCAAAGAAAGCTTGCGTACAGGTTGGTTGAGTTTCCCTTCCAATCCTAATAACTCAGTCAACTCACCCACACGCAGCCGGAAGTCTCGATCCGAAATATTATAAACAGCAGCATTAATTTTCAAAGAATCTAGCGCTGGTAAGTCCCACAACAGTTGCTGCTTTTGCCCCATCACCAAAGTGATTTTTTGCAAAAAAGCTTCTTCACGTCGAAAAGGAACATATCCAGCTACCCTCACCTTACCAGACGAAGGATGAATTAGCCCTGTGAGCATTTTCAGTGTAGTAGTCTTCCCCGCACCGTTAGGGCCAAGAAATCCCACCACCTCGCCCGGTTCAATTTGAAAAGAAACCCCTTGAACAGCATTCACCGAGCGGTAAGTGCGACGCAGGAAATGCCGCAGCGTCCCCTTAAGCCCCGGTTCTTTTACAGCCACCGGATATACCTTACTCAGGTTATCAACTATGACGATCGGCATACGCTGTCCAAAACCTTCTGCACATTTCAAAACAGCAAAGCCCTCTTGTACATTTAACCAAGAGGGCTTTGGCTGTAAATATTAACCTGGCACCGAGCTATTTTCCCAGGCAGTGACCCACCAAGTATCTTCGCCGCAGCAGCGTTTCACCTCCGAGTTCGGGATGGAGTCGGTGTGGTTCCACCGCGCCAG
>NZ_JACJPW010000150.1 GCF_014696265.1 Aerosakkonema funiforme FACHB-1375
TGTCAATTTTTACAATACATTTGTACTATCCGTGGGTAGCGATCGCACTCCTGCAAGTGCCTTAACAAAAGTTCATACAGTGTCGATTACTTTTGTCCGACTACTTAACGACTTCTTCAGCAGCTAATTGAGCTTGTTGTTGTACTGTATCAACAGATTGTTTAGTACCAGCGATCTCTTCTTTCGTTTGTTGCTGTCCTTCTTGTCCTAATGTGGCAGCAGCAGAAGCTCTGGTAATTTGGCGATCGACTTCGTTGGTTGTGCGATCGATTGGATTAACAGCTACATCAGAATTAGCTAAAGTTTCCTCTACACCTTGACGGGTAGCGATCGGATCTGGAAAACCTAACGCTCCAGATGCTTCATTAATGGCTGATTCCAGGTCTTTATTAATAGTTTCTTCCAGAGGTTTGATTTTGTCTGTGATGACTTGGCTGATGTATTGTTCGGCTTGATTAATGTAACGCTGAACTTGCCCTACTAAGTCGGACAAAGGATTATTTTTGAGGAAGTCTAGGGAGACAGCAGCAGCAGGAGATGATGATATTCCCCATAACAAACTACTGGCTACAATTGCGGTCACTATCTGTTTCTTGGACTGCATAAAATTCTCCTTGATTTAACTAAGTGGCTTTCACGCCAGCGACAAGTTTTTTGGCATATTCTGTAAGCGCAATCAACTTGTCTGAGTGTTGAGCCATAACTTTTGTGCGTGCCGCTTGTTCTTCAGGATTATTAGCTACAACGCCTAACAAATGGGGCGATGGATAATAGCGGCAGTATGTATAAATTCCACTATCATCTAATAGCCATTGAGAGTACATCCCAGCTTTTTTGGGAAAGAAACTTTCTGTAGAGTTGCGACTAATAATTTCAGGTGGATATTTAAGGATTTGTACGAAGCTGTCAACGGCTGTTGGTTGAATTCGACCGATCAAACGGGTAGTGAGGTTTTGAAAAATTTTGGCTCCACTGGGAGATTTAGCAATTGTGTCTGGGTCTTGAGCAGATAAAATGACTCGAATTCCAGCTTTGGCTCCGTTCGCACAAAGCCTGCCTACCAGAGCGGCAATGCTATCGTATTCAAATAAAATCGGGCTTTCATCGATGAAGAATATGGAGGCAGGAGCCGCCAAAGCTCTCCTTAAAGCAGCTGAATAAGCTGATAGGGAAAGGATAGCTGCATCTTCATCGTTGGAAAGATTTCGCAGAGCAAAAACTAATAATCTGGCATCGCTGCGAAAAGTTGAAGGGAAAGAAATCGCTTTACCGACTCGCGATGCCATCCAAAATCGCAATCGCAATTTAATTAATGGCAGTGCGGTTTGAATATCTCCGACGATCGTATCTAGTTGCAATCGCTCCGAGGAGCAATAATTTAAGAAATCGGATAACGTTGGCGTAGCTTGCCATTCGGGAGAACCAAAGCCGTTGATAAATGCTTTGGCATAGCGATCGCGAATTTGCCAATCGCCAAAAAACTCTTCCAAAGCCAGTGCCAAAATTGAGCGAATGGTGTCCGATAAAGCTTGCTCTCTAGCACCTTCACCACGCTTGGTTCCTACAACCATTGCCATGAGAGCGGAAGTGAGAAACTCTTTATAGTCTTCAAATCGTTCTTGCTGAAGTTTCGGTTCGAGGGTGCTGAGGTCTGGTAACTCGAATAAATTAGAGCTTTCCTTACCAATGTCGAAATAGGCACCATCTGACCCCATGAAATAGGTGTAATCGGTAAAAGTGCTAGTCCCATCTGGTTTAGGGTAATCGAGAGCGACAACGGGCATCCCCTGAGCTAGGGCTTGGGTCAGAATTCCTGCTGCCGTGACAGACTTACCGCTGCGAGTCGTACCAAATAGCCCTAGATTTTTGTGTTGCGTGAATAAATTGAGGAATACTGGCGTACCTCCTTCCTCTGCAATCAACTCAAAGCCACAATTGTCACCAGAACGGGTGCGAACTAGAGCCATAAAACCAGGAGCTTCGCTGCTCAGGTAAGGCAGGCGGCGGTTAAAAGGAGCGGTTAGTAGCCTGTCCCAGCAGATGGGTAGTGTTTGCAGCCATAGTTTCCAAGGGTATTCGGTTTCCCGTAGCACCCAAGCTGGACGCAGAAACAGCGACTGAATGTGGCGGCAGTCGTCATCCAGCTTGCTGCGGCTGTCGCGGTAGACTAGGAAAGCGACGGCGGTGTGGATAGTGACAGCACCTCGATATAGTTCGGCTTGGGCTGCGATCGCATCTTCTACTTTCAGTAAGGAACCAACATCAACCGAGTTCTGTTCTTTCGCCAGCTGTGCCGATACGGTTGATTGCTTGGTGATCCGCTGCATATTCGTCTTCACCAAAGTGTCATTAGCCCGCATCATCTGGCAGAAAATCTCAGTATCGTAGATGTCCTCCCGGCGCATCACGTTGTCCCAAAAGTATCTCAACTGTTGTTCTTTGCTGACCCAACCTCCTGGCTTATCAACAAAAGTCAGCACTCCAATGTATTTACCGTTAACGTTTACCCACCGTCGGTCTGCAACAGGTACGCTAGAATGCGATTCCATTAATAAAGTGACCGGCTGAATTTCCGAATAAACGTCTTCTCGCAACCCATCTTCATCTAGCACCAACAACTGGGGTACTGGAATTGTTGGTGTATTGTTAAACCTCTGCCACAAATGCGCCCATAATTCAACAGCAGTTAATGGGCGAATATCTAACCCCATTTTGTTAGCCAGCAATTGTTCCCAGATTTGAAATCCATCCGTAAAAGATGAATAAATCAGTTTCTCAACTCGAATGTATTGGAAGTGCTGCAATTCACCTGTAAATTGCTTCCACGATCGTTCAAGTTTGGCTAAAGCTTTTTCAATCAAATCCGTTGTTCCCTCCGTATCTGGCTCAACGGTATAAGTGCCATATAAGCGTAAGAACTTTGGCTTGCGAATGCCCATATCCGTCAGTTCCTGTACCCGCTTGCGTTCACCCATGAGCAAATATTGCAGTTCTGTATTGGGTGCGTGTTGGCACAAGTTTTTCAATTCTTCTTGTCTGGCTGCATCTGACGTGAAAGAACCTAAGTTGATGGTTAACCGTTCGTTCTCCGGTAAGTCTTTTAAACTGGCTTCAATGGCATCAAAAATTGGCTCGATTTGTTCAGTTCTTAGAGTGGTATGAATACCTTGGCATTCAAAGCCGAACTGAAGCATTAAGCTGTTTTCACCTTTTTTGAGCAGGTAAGCACCTATCTTTCTACCTCTCAGTTCAATTTGCACCATTGACGCTAAATGGCATTCATCTTCAAAGGGCGTGGCTCTAACCTTGGTTTCTCCATCATTTATCCAGCGCTTGCCAATCTTAGTTTTGGTTTTTACCTTAATTGGTTGAGCCTTCTTTTTGTCTTTTTTCTTAAACCCAAACACAATCTCCCACCTTCTATCGTCGATATTTGTTAACTTTTTTGAATTGTCGATTTGGCGTAGGTTTTAGCATTCTGCGATACTGTCCAAATCCTCTAACCCAAAAGGGAGTGGAAATAAATTTTGACAAGAATTTCCAAGCTTTACTCCCTGTCAGTACCCACCAAGTAGAGATTCCCCAGCCAGCAATCACCCCAGTCCACAACCAAGAAAGACCTAAAATAAGTTTGCAAACCCAGTAACTTGTCAAACAAATACCTGCCCAAGGAAATATTTGATCGGCTGGGAATGGCCCCACTTTGGGAGCCTTTCCCAAAGTAGGGTTAACGGCTCGAAATCTTTTGTTATTTGATTCGGGCATCGATTTTTACCCAAAGTGGAGTTAACTAAAACGAAGATTAAGGAGCAGCACCAGGGCCACCAGCTGCACCACCAGTAATTAGTCCAGCTAAGATATCCCCTAAAGTTACTGTGACCAGAATAATTAGGGGAGTTCTGGCTAAAGACTGCCAATCTTCGTCATTTCTGGCTGCTGCAATTACTCTGACTAAAGCAACTGCTAAATACAAAACAAAAATTGCTCGTAATGTGTTAAAAACGACGCTGTAAATATCAGTTCCACCAGCTCCAGTACCACCAGTAGCACCGTTAATTGGAAAAGCGCTACGCAGCCAATTTTCTGTTTGAATAAAAAATTGAGCGTGAGCAGGAGCGCTAGTAATATCCAACCACCACAGCGTTACTATCACTGTGCAAAGTAAAGGTAGAATGTTGACTTTATGGCGACGCTGCCAGCGCCAAAACCCATTAAAGAATTTGTTGATTTCGCAAGGCCATATTACCGATGCCGTTCCGATAATGCCAAGCCCAAAAGCAAGGAAACTGGTAACACCGCCATCTACCACCATGTCAATTAAAAGTAAGACTGTTGCTGTTGACATGAGTGCGCTAATAGGTATCCGTGCCAAAAAGCTTTGGTTTTTAAGCTGGCATGAACGCACGCCATAACGCGCAAATTGAGAAGTCATAAATTCTACTTTCTACTCCAATAGCTCGCTTACAAGTCTGTGAAACAGCTAGTTATTGTGAATTGCTGTTTGAATTCTTCTTTCTATTTAATAGCCCGACATTAACTGACTATCCATCTTTCTAAAGGCAGTAAAAAGCTATGCTATTTTTGTGTGCTTAATGGGAGAAAACTTATGCAACTTGAGGCGGAAAAACCACAATTACTTTGGGAATAGCGCTTCTCTGTCTTTAGGCGTAAAGCTTAGCTAAATTTAGCGGGAACTGTCGATTTTTAAGACTATACCGCCTTAGAAAAATTTAAAGATATTGTTCCCACTGAAGGTAGGTATTATTTTTGGGAAAACTTTGCTAGGAAATAGGTTATGACGTAAAAACTCAAGCGGACAAAATATTATGGACTGGCAAGACCTGGATTTATTAATAGAAACTGTTAAAGTCGTTTCCATTCAGTGTTCTGCTATAGAGCAGCCGAATACATTGAAATGGATTGATGAACGGTTGGCAGTTCCCAGGAAGTTGCCAGTATATGTTTGGAATTATGGACAAGAGGTTTTTGAAGTTTACGGAGCAAAGCTATGTCAAAAAGTCTGGGATAAGTTTCAACCAATTAATGACTGCTTAATTGACCTGGTTAACTTTTTGCTACAGTGCGAAGAGCCTGGTATCTTTGTGGTAGAAAATTTACAGTTTTTTCTAAATATTGTACCTCAAACAGACTCGCTCTGGTGCGCTCGCGCTCTAAAAATCAACGACAAACTCAGAACTATCTTTAATACCTGGCGCTTGAGTCAGTCACCCAAATACCTGATTCTGCTCTCGACAATGGGTGTGGATTTACCTTCACATCTGGTAAATCTTATCCCAGAATTGTGGAAGCCTCTGCCCAAACCTGAAGAAATCTTCTCAATAGCTAATGAGGTTTTAAATGAAGAAAGTGTAGATAAAAATGCTTCTGACATAAACACTTTAACTTTGGCTGCTTCTGGATTAACTGAAGAGGAAATCAAAACTGGGCTTCGCTTAGGTTTGAAGCGTTGTAGCACTAAGGAAAAAGACGCACTTTTCTTTTTACTTCAATATAAAATCAACCTACTTCGCAGCCTTAACTTAGAGTTCATACCCAAACCGGAAGTCAACAGTTTTGGGGGCTTGGACTTGCTTAAAAAAGCATTTATCGAAGTTAAAAACAAGTACTCTCCAGAAGCTCGTGCAAGCAATCTTCCCCTTCCTAAAGGATGCTTGCTAGTAGGTCCGCCGGGGACTGGCAAAAGTAGGGCACTCAAGGCTTGCGCTGTCCTACTGGACTTCCCGCTAGTCATGCTAGATGTAGGGACGATAGTAGCAGGCGGTCTAAAGTTCCTTAAAGAGGTGCTGCGGCGAGTGGAAGCACTTGAACCTTGCGTCATAGGATTTGACGAATTTGACAAACTCTTTGCCGCCTCAAATAATTCAGGAGAAGACATTGCCAACAGGCAAATTCTCGGTACGTTACTAACCTGGTTGCAAGAGAAGAAAAGCAAAACCTATGTAATTGCCACGCTCAACCGCCTCAAATCGCTACCACCAGAATTAACTCGTGCGGGAAGGTTTGATAGAAAATTTTATGTTGGTTTACCTCAAGCGATCGAACGGAAAGAAATCATCCAGTTGCACGCTTCCAGATATGATTCCCGCTATGATCAAAAAGATGGGCCATTAACTGAAAGTGAGTGGCGAACTCT
Source organism: Aerosakkonema funiforme FACHB-1375 (assembly GCF_014696265.1). Classification (GTDB taxonomy): domain Bacteria; phylum Cyanobacteriota; class Cyanobacteriia; order Cyanobacteriales; family Aerosakkonemataceae; genus Aerosakkonema; species Aerosakkonema funiforme_A. The sequence goes on from NZ_JACJPW010000150.1 coordinate 6,155, forward strand.
GCTGAATACTTCCACAGTAAATTTTAGTGGCGGCGAACTTGAAGCAATAGTAGAAAGAGCGGTCAACAAAATTTTCCAACAAGCTTTAGCAGAGAAACACCAAACAATGCAAGCAGGACTGGCGGATGCAGTGACTCCTATAACCTTCAAAATAAATGCTGCTGATTTAATAGAAGCTGCCTCCTCAATTCATTCACTCTACTCGATAGACCCCGACCGAATCATTGCAATTCAAAACCAATCTAAATACTTTTGCGAACCATCGAGTAGTCCTGATAGTTCTAAATATGCTCCTCCTATCCAAACATTTTGGGGTCAGCCAATTTCTGTTTCCACAAATCTTGATTAGCCATGCAGCATAGTAAGAATTGGATTGATAAATTTATTGACTTGGTTGGAGTTTCTATAGGCTGTGTTTTGGTGGTCGGTTCCCTGACTCAAATTATTACCACCATACAAAAGCGATCGACTCGTGAAACTGAAAAGCCAATAGCTTACTTGGTAGTGGATAATCGTAAGGTTCCGCTACAGATTGCCCGGACTCCCCAAGAGCAGGCGCGAGGGTTGATGTATCGAGACCACGATTATGGCTTGGGAATGTTGTTTCCCGTCCAACCGCCAAGGGTCGTGTCCGTATGGATGAAAAATGTTAATGAGCCTCTTGATATTCTGTTTGTCCGTCAAGGTAAGGTAGTTGCGATCGCACCCTCTGTCCCCCCTTGTCTCGAAATCCCTTGCCCAGTATACAAACCGCCCGTTCCTGTTGACTTGGTAATTGAACTACCTGCTGGTAATGCAGATCGATTTAAATTATCTGTTGGTTTGAAGCTTGCTGTACTTACACCAACCCAACCACTAGCAAAACAACGAAGAGAGCCAACCTTATTCTCTGCTTTTATCAAAAAATGTGTAATGAGTACACATTTTTCCACAGAGCCAAATTTTTAAGGAATTTGTGAGGATCTTTAAGGAATTTGTGAGGATTTTTGAGGAATTCGTGAGGGACGTTGTTGCACTTCTTTTGGGGTGTTTCCTCAAGCATTCCTAAAAATTCCTCAAAAATTCTCACTATTGGTAATAAGTATAATTGCTTATTATTTGAATTGTAACCATAGAGCGATCGCTACTACAACCGGGGAAGTAAAAACCCATGCCTAACATCTTACGGTTCGCTCATTTGTTCGGGAGTTAGAGAAATTGGGTAATAGAACGTAAGAGGCATAGCACCAAAGGGAAGAAAGGAGTAGTCAGAGTTGGGGTTGCACCCAACTCTGACTACTCGCAGATAGTGTAGGGTACAAAGCTATGAGCAAAACCCTCAACGTCACCAACGAGCGAGTAGACGACATACCCCTGCTTTGTGCATTCCTTAAGCAGATGAGAGTCCAATCGCTACTGGATCAACACTTTCCCACCCACGGTAACTGGCAAGGTTTAAGTCTGGGATGGGTAGCAGTAGTCTGGTTAAGTTATATTTTGTCCCAAGCCGACCATCGTTTAAGCCACGTCCAACCTTGGGCAGAAAAACGATTAGAAACACTCCGAGGCTGTACAACAGATACACTCAGAGCCTTAGATTTCACAGATGACCGACTACAAGCAGTGCTGCGCTACCTGAGTGACGATCGCTCGTGGTCGGAATTTGAACGAGAATTAGGCAGCCAGCTAGTACAAGTGTACGACCTAAAACCACGAACTGCCTGTCTGGATAGTACCACTGCCAATACCTACTGTGGAGCCAATGCCGACGGCTTATTTCAGTATGGTCATAGCAAAGATCATCGCCCCGACTTGGCCCAAGTCAAACTGATGTTATCAACATTAGATCCTTTGGGAATGCCCATTGCTACAGAAATATTACCAGGAAATAAAGCCGATGACCCCTTATATACACCAGCGATTGAGCGAGTGCGCTCGACATTGAACCAATCTGGCTTACTCTACATCGGGGACTGTAAAATGGCCGCCCTTTCTACTCGTGGGACAGTAGTGGCCAACCAGGATTATTATTTATGCCCTCTGCCTGCTACTCAATTGACCACAGGAGAACTGGAAAATTACCTCTCGCCTGTGCTTTTGGAGCAGCAAGCATTAACTACGATTGATTATGATTATGCTAATGGCAACACCAAACCAATTGCTGTTGGTTATGAAACCCCAGTTACTCGTACTACCACAGTCAATGGTCAAGTTATTACTTGGACGGAACGGCTGTTAGTTGTTCGTTCCATAGCAGCAGCAGAATCGGGAGAACAAGCGCTACTGTCAAGATTGGAGAAAGCACAAGTAGCTTTAGCCCAGTTAAATCAACCAAAACGAGGGAAAAAGCGCCTCACTAATCTGCTATCGTGGCAACAAGCTGCCGGAGCGATTCTCCAACAATACCATGTACAAGGTTTGTTGCAATTAGATTATCAACTAACTCATACTAAGCGGTTGCGAAGAGGTTATCGCCAGCGAAAAGAGCAGATAGTCACTGAATCTAAAATCAACTTGGTTGTTACCATAGACAATGCTGCACTCAACCGACAAATCAGCTTATTAGGGTGGCGAGTCTATGTGACCAATCAACCAATTGAGCAGTTATCTGTGGCTGATGCAGTGATAGCTTATCGGCAGGAGTATTTGATGGAAAGAGGGTTTGGGCGCTTCAAAGGTTTTCCCTTATCTTTAACTCCGATGTATTTACAGCGAGATGACCATGTAACGGGTTTGATGCGTCTGCTTTCGATTGGTTTGCGTGTTTTGACTCTACTGGAATTTTCTGTCCGGCGCAATTTAGCTGCTCAAAAACAGAAGTTAGCAGGTTTATATGCAGCTAATCCAAAACGTGCTACTGCCAATCCTACTGCTGAACAACTACTGGCAGCTTTTGGTGATATTACTTTACTAATGATTGATGTACCTGAGCGGACTTACGTACATCTGACTTCTTTATCGCCTCTGCAACAAAGGATTTTGTCTCTGTTGTGTTTGCCACTAGAGATTTATACTCAACTTTCTGTTGATGATGCTGTTCCCTAGCTGGTTGAAAGGTTGAGTTTTGATTGATGAAAATTTAATAAAACCTTTTTTTACGAACATCAAGATGACTTGATGTAATTTTATTTGCGCCTTTTTACTGTTAAGAATAGTTTGACTGTCCACAACAGCCTGTTTGATTACCGGAGGCAGATAGTTTTTCTTTCAGAAAAACTATCTGCCTCCAATAAATGGTTTCTAGAGTCCATTTCCTCTAACTCCCGAACAAATGAGCGAACCGTAAGTTTTTAGTGTTGGTTTGCAGACAAATTGAAAATTTTTGAATGTATTTCCTGACGGGGCGACAACAATCTGTAAAACCCTTACTGAGTGAGGGTTTTACAGATTGTTGTCAAAAAAAATAGGTCAGCTAGGCGGGAGCTTGGGTGGAATCTCTTACGTTGTTGGCTGAACAAACTATATCGACAGGGTATTAATTTTTGGAACTTTTGTGAAGAGCGTTCGTCCCCTCAAGACACGAAATTCCCACCAGTGAACAAACGAGCAATGGTGTTAGAAATAACTACATAAACAACCGCCTAGCTAAATTTTTTCTCTGGTAAAACGATACCTTTTGACTGCTAATCCATTTCTGGCTTGTCGAGATTCTATGGCTGATATCACTGCCATAGACAACTCATATTCATCTTCAAACATTTGACCAGCTAATTCATCTTCCTTAATTCTTTGCCATTCGTTTGAAGTTAATAACCTTTGATTGCCGTAAGGCGTTGATCACTAAACCCCATCGCCGTCATCGATCGTCCGGTACTGGCGTTAGACTTTGAAAGTTTTAAACAGAGGGCTAAAGCCAAACCAACTAAAGCAGCGTAAGTTTAATTTATGATGGGAGTATTAGGTCCTTTGGAAACTTATACTAATTTCCCACAATTGATAGGAGTTTCTAATTAAAGATTTTAAGAAGCCTCTATCTCAATTTCATTGAAGGGTAAAAGCAATGTTGATTGGATAAAATCTCTAGTTTCACGCTTGACATAACATGGCGATTGAAGGCAATCTAACAACAATTTATTAGCGTAGCAATATGCTCGTAACATTCCCCATTCTTGCTCGGCATCTAATTGCCAATCATAATCAATATTGCGATATTTACGATTCAAGTCTTTAAGCTTGTCACCCCAAGCACCACTATCATGCTTATACCAATGGTAATATTTATCCCAACAATCGTAAACACCTTCTGGCAATTCTTCATCTAGTTGGATAAGTTCATTCTGGAAATCTTGATTATCAGTCAATGCTATGGCTGAATATAACGCATCAGATAAGGTGTAAAAATTAGTATCGTCAATCGGATGTTTGTTATACATTTCATCAATTTCATAATCCTCATCTCTTTCATAAAGGCTAATAGATGTAAATTCCTCATTTTCAGGGTTCCTGTTAGCAATGCGATTTAACAAAGATGCTTGAGCGCGAGCATGAGCCAAATTAAAATCTAAAGCTAGATTTGGATCGTCAAGAGAAGCACGGAAATTTCCCATACCAAATCCTGAAGCACATCCTTCATAGAAGCTTAACTGAATATTGGAATCTAAAGATTGTAATAGAGCGCTCATCTCTAAAAATTCCCAAGTTGAATCGAGAGGAGAGTTTGTATTATCTAATATGCAGATACCTACAGCTAGACAAATGTAAAATGCTCTAATTGTATTAGGCTGATGAGAGCTAGATATTTGACGAGATTTTTGACTAGCCCAAGTTAACAATTCTTGAATGGTTCTATTCTGTGCGGCTAGATCGATTTGATATTTCATTGATAGCAAAAGCACATCAGCACTTCTTAGCATCTCAGTAGTTAGCAAGAAAACTTCACGCCATTGTTTATAAAAAGCGTATTTGATTAAATTATTCAGAGCCGGATCGTTAAATCCATTTGGATTAGCTTTTGATACAATCTCTTTGGCCGCGAAATACTCGTGAAATGTTAAATGAGAGAATGAATAAACTTCTCTAGCTCGTTCTACTAATAACCCATGCTGCGCCTCAATAGATTTTAATACGGCTTCGCTATCTAGCGCTAAAGCTTCTGGAACTTGAGGAGATTCTGGCAAGTTTTTAATATAAGAAGCTATATATTCCTGCACATCCTGTTGCCTTCAGAAATATTCCCCCTTCTCAAAAGTTATTAAAGCTAAATAGCTAAGTAAATCTTCTTTGCGCGGTACAGAGAGATGTTTATAAGCGCTATCCCGTTCAATAATACGAGTAGCATCCCATTTCCTTAAAAGTGTATGAGTTGCCCTTTTGTATAACTCAGCACGACTATTAGGAAAGTCTCCAGCATCTTCAAATTCAATACATAACAAAGTTAGGAGAAGCGGGTTGTTAGCCAGCTCCTTGATTGATTGGTTCTTTTGGAGGTGTTCCATAAACTGTTGGTCAGAATTAGAGCTATTATTTTTATATGAAAACCACTTACTGACAAAGGTTTGGATTTGTTCTTGGTCGAAATCGGTAACTTCTACATCTGTAAAATGCTCAAATGTATATTCCTTGGCTGCAATTCGGCAAGTTAGGATAAATTTGTTATTAGGGAATCTTTGAGAAATATCACGGATTTCTTTTAAGACGTGGCGATCGTATTCTTGCCGAACTTCATCTAATCCATCTAGCAATAATAGTATCCGTCCTAGCTCAAACAACCGAACTATTTGGTTATTGTCAATGTGGTTATTAGATAATTCCTTACTAATGTAATCGAGTAAACTTATTTTAACATCAGGGTTGGCAAAGTCTTTGAGATATATGAATATGGGTACATAATTATTGAAAATATTTCCTGAAATACATTGAGTTGCTAGATACCTTAAAAAGGTCGTTTTCCCTGCTCCTGGCTTCCCTAAAACCATCAATTTATCATACTTGGTCACTGCCTCTAATCCAGGCACTCTTTCTTGAGCAACTTTAGGAAGTCCTAAGCGTTCAAAATAATTTAATGAAAATTCTTTGGTAAGCTCATCAATGCTTTTTCGTTGTTTATTAGTAATTTTCTCTAGAATATTGACAGTTGTATAAATATGATTGACTTCAATAGGGTACTGCATATCTAATATCCGCATTATTCCACATTTTTGAATAATGCTTGATTGACATCTTTGCCGAATATCTACAACTAGCTGCTCGATTGATTCAGGATTTTGAGGTTCGGATAAATCAGCAACATCTTTTTGATTTAGCTCAAGGATAGTACAGATTTTGATAAAATTTTCTTTCTCAATAGGCTTACTAGAGAAGAAGTTATAGATAGTTGAACTAGATAGTTGAACTTCAATTTCTAATTTTTCCTTAGTCCAACCTTTTAGACCGAGAGCAGCTTCGGCAGTTTTAGAACCTTCACGAGATAATCTCAAAGAACGTTTCGACATAATTAGTTTTCATCTGATTTATGGACTATTTCACTGTAGCAATAAGTTTTACAAGGTTTAGCTAAGAAATCTCTGACTTGTCTGTGACTTATCTCTGACTTATCTCTGACTTATCTTTAAAACGATTATTTTCCTCTCCTAATTGAAGTGGCCCACAAACATAAATAGTCAGACCTGCTTCCAAGGGGATTTTCGACCGAAATTATGGTGCAACTGAAAAGGGTTCAAAATTGTCGGTTCGCGCATAAGTTGAAAAAGAAGCAACGGCAGATATACCCTTTGAGCCACTTCATTCGCACATAAGTTGAAAAAAATCCGGCTCATTCGCGCATAAATTGAAAAAAGTGATGCCAATTCGCAGATAAGTTGAAAAAATCTACAGCCATTCGCAAATAAAGTGAAAAAAAACCATTCCGAAACCGCAGCCAAACAAGTTAGCACCCGTAAACTTTCTTAAACCAAATAGGGTGAGGGTCAAAATCCACAGCACTTTAGGCTACGAGTTTGGCCAAAATCCACCCAATCCCCGCCAGGGTCGTACCCACAACGTATAGACAGATATGGTGTTTCCCAACCCGATAGACTGGCACCGATGCTAGGGTACTGGTGATAGTTTTAACTAAATATTGGCTTGCTTGTACCAATCTTATGCTGGGGTAAGATTAATCAAAACTTCAACAAATCCACCGCTTTTCGTTTCACCTGTTCTCCACGTCTATCATATTTAGAAGTAATTGCTGGGTTAGAGTGTCCTGCTAGCTTTTGGACAGTGACGAGATCGACGCCTGCATCTAATAAATCGGAACAAAAGGTACGGCGAAAATCGTGTGGCGAAAATCTTGTAATCCCTGCATCATTGGCTAGTTTTCTCACAATCAATAATACCGCTTGGGGAGTTAGATGTCTTAGTTCTACTTGTCCCCCTTTCTGAATCGGACACAACAATGCTCCGGCTCTGTGGCCTCTAAAGGTTAGCCAATTGTTGACTAAATCAATGGCTATTTTGGGTAAATAAACCGAGCGGTCTTTGCCACCTTTACCGTTACATATTTCCAATTCGCCAGTCAGGGGATGAAAGTCTTTCAAAGTTAGATTAACCACCTCAGCCCGACGCAATCCCGCACCGCGCAGAATCCCAATTAGCGCCGCATCTCTCGCACCAACGGCACCTCGCTGTTCCTGACAAACTTGGAGTAGTTTAGTAATTTCAGCTCTCGTAAGCGCCCTACCCTTAAGTCCTTTTTCTACCTTGATACTCTTAAAATCTACAGCCTTAGCGTAGTCATTAGCATCAATCAAATCAAGCTTAAATGCTTCATGTAGCACTCGCCGCAGGGCAGATAGCATCTTATTCACCGTCGCCGGGGCAAACTTTTTCATTAGAGTAGTCCGAATCGCCGCCGTATGCTGATAACGCAATGCCGCCCAATCTAGCGTGAGAGCATCGCATTGCCCATCGGTGATGAGTTTGGCAATCGCATTGAGGGCAGGCTCCATCGTGGCTCTCGACCCCTTGCTCAATCCATCCAAGTACACCGCCGCCGGGTGCATCGTCAAGGGTTGGGGCGTTATCATAACCAATGACTTGAAAGATAGACGGCTCATAGGTTTATCGGAATAGTTGTTATAGATAATAATCAATTCTGCCACGAGTTCACCCCTGAATCTACGTGGAGTGGGGAAGCCAGGGGGAAACCGAGCGCAGCTTATTGAAAGAATCAACGCCACACCCAGAGACAACTTCTCCAATATTTCCCTTAGAAATTCAACCTACGATCGCTTATCGGTTTGCTATTGCTACTCTTGTTCTGACTGAGAAACTTGATTTTGCAAGTTAGCTAATTGCGTTTCTACTGCTTGTTTGATAGAAGCTTCCATAGAACTTTGCAAATCTTTTAATCTTTGTTCTAATTCATCCATACGTTGTTCTAAAGAAACATCATTATTCCTGTCTATACTAAATCTTGATACCCTGGTTGGTGGGATATCCAAACAACCATCAATATACTCAGTTAACAGAGCAGAGGCATTAGTTCCGCTACGCTTAGCCCACTGCTGAAAAGCTTGCCATTTATTAGGATCGATCCGAAAAGTTGCCAGTTTCTTTGCTGCCATAGTTCCCACTAATTTGTTAATCTCTAACTAAAGAATATCACCCGCGAATGTATATACGCGAAGGCGTCACCGATTGATGTATGTACAAAGTATAGAATTGTATAGCGAAGAAAGCGACCTTTTCAAGGAAACCCAAGCACAGTAGACCGTTTGCGGAATGGAGTAGCGCCTCTGGGAAGCTTAACTGTAGAGTTACTGCTGAGAAACCTCATCATACAAATCGTTCGGCAAACATCCAGTCGGCTGCTCGTGCGATCGTATCCTTGGTTAATCTGGATGTTCGGAGTCGTATTTACCGCAGCTGGCGTGATGATGAATCCTGCCTTGAACGGTCAAACCCTAACTTGCGATCGCAAAGTATCTACCCCCCAGACGGTTGAAGGTTCTGTATCCGGTCGCTGTCAGTTAGAGAGTGGTACTTTTTGGGATAAAATCATTCAATCCTTCGCTTTGAGCGACCTTCAGCGAGCAGAGGTAGAATCTTCCAGCAGCAGTAAAATGTAGCGAGTTGTGTTGCTAACCAAGCAACAGTCAGTGCCTTCAGGGGGCGACAACAGGGCTGAAACGCTTTTGAATCAAGCTTTCAGGCTGTTTACCCTACCCAAAAAAATTCAGCGATTATGACAGTCTTGTTGACAATGAATAGGCAAACTTTGAGCCTAAAATCCCTTTAATACGTTGCCCCGTCCCTAAATAGGCTCAAAGTCTGCCTATATTTTAAAGGGAGTGCAAAAGCTGAAACTATTGCTAACCATAGGTTGTAGCTCCCTTGTCGCCCCCTGAAGGTTATTTGCCTAGCTTTGGGAACTGTTCCTATCAAAACAATTTCCTCGTGATGGATATGGATACGACTTACGCACTGAGTACCAAACTACGCCATTCTGGGTCGTTATCAGCCTTTCCCATCAGAATCTCAATCTAATTACTCTTCCTCGTAATCATCATCATCTGCATAATATTCATCAGAATCCCAATTTAATTCCCCTTCCTCGTAATCATCATCTTCATCATCTTCATCATCAGCTTCTTCCAATTCAGTCATCCTACGAGCGATTTGGATACGCCGACCATGCTCACTTCTATAGGTATAAAGTGTTCCATGTTCAAAAATACATTGAAGCCAGATTTCCTGATACTGCAAATCAGTCCAACTAGAAGAAGGCATAACTAAACTCAATAACTTAGGTAGAGTCATCCGGTCAACAATGATTTTGTCCTCTAGTTGTAATTGCTGAATCTTTCGGTGAGAAAGAATGCTAGGGATATCCCGTTCAAAAAGCCAATTGTCTGGGTCTAAATCTTCTAACCACAACCGCTCGTCATCACCTAAATCAATCAGCATCCAGAGCGGTTCCAATGGATAAGGAGAAGTCGGATTAATATCATTAAAACGTTCGATTAACCAGCCAGCGGAAGTACTATCACCGACAGTATACTCGCCATTCTTCAAGCAAAACAGTTTCACATTTTGTACTTCTGACGCTCGCATCAAGTTAAGTTCAATAGCGCGGTTGATAGCTTTATCTAAGCTCCAGAAATCTTGATAATTTGACGCCCCTTCCCAGTGTTGTTCGCAGGTAGGGTCATCCCAACTCTTATCCCAATAGCCCAAATCCCAGACGCTCAGCCGAGGGTCGATGCGCTGTTTTTTTGAGGTTGACTTTTTGCGAGCTTTGGCTTGGATATATCCACCAAAACCTCGTGGTCGATAACGCTTGTTCAAGGTAGTGAATCCCTCAAGGTAAATAGTTTGTGCTGGTTAAACGTTTTACTTAGTAGCTCGTATCAGCATAAGCTAGTTTTGGGTCAAGTGGCCTGGAGCTCTCGCTAGAGCGAGCAAATAATCTAACAACTCTGCCGTACTCGTGCCAGTAGCCATATCTGTATAGTTATATCCATTGCCACCATACACAACTGCCCATTTAACCATCGTCAAATTTGGTGAGTGCGAAAGTTTGACGATGAGGTCAGTTTCAACCTCTCCCCCCACAGATCCGCCAGTGGAAGCTAGCAAAGAATAAGTAATCTGGCCCAGTCCGATTCAGTTCAATTTCCCAGAACCAATTAAGAATCATCAGCAACATCCTTAACCTTTTGAAAGCGCTTTTGAGATCGAATTTTGGACACCATCAGGCTAACCAAAAATGTGTAATGAGTAAGTAGTCGGACAAAAGTAATCGACACTGTATGAACTTTTGTTAAGGCACTTGCAGGAGTGCGATCGCTACCCACGGATAGTACAAATGTATTGTAAAAATTGACA